>JAGYMJ010000339.1 GCA_018400625.1 Planctomycetota bacterium | reverse complement strand
ATGCCTCAAACCCATGAACATGTACTGCTGGCCCACCAGGTCAATGTACCTGCTATGGTTGTCTTTCTTAATAAAACAGACCAGCTTGATGATCCTGAATTGCTTGAATTGGTGGAAATGGAAGTTAGAGAGTTGCTTACAGATCATGACTTCCCCGGGGACGACGTGCCTGTCATCAAGGGATCGGCCCTTCAGTCCCTCGAGAATCCTGATGACGATGAGGCTCTGGCCCCTATAGGGGAACTGGTCGAAGCAATGGATGATTACTTGCCGGACCCTGTGCGAGAAATTGATCAGCCGTTCCTGATGCCGGTGGAAGACGTTTTCAGTATTAAAGGACGAGGTACGGTAGGAACCGGGCGAATTGAGCGCGGACGTATTAAAGTCGGTGAAGAAGTGGAAATGGTTGGTTTGACCAAAGATGTCAGTAAAACGGTTGTAACCGGCGTCGAAATGTTCCGTAAAACCCTGGATGAAGGCCAGGCCGGCGATAATGTAGGTCTGCTTCTGCGAGGTATCGAGAAAGAGGAACTGACAAGAGGGCAGGTTCTTGCAAAACCGGGTTCGATAACTCCTCATACGATGTTCAAAGGGGAAGTCTATATCCTGAAGAAAGAAGAGGGCGGGCGCCATACACCTTTCTTCGACGGCTATCGACCGCAGTTTTATTTCAGAACGACAGATGTAACCGGTAACGTCAAACTGCCGGAAGGACGGGATATGGTTATACCTGGAGATAATGTGACCATTGAGGTCGAACTCATTGAGCCCATTGCTATGGAAGAGCAACTCCGTTTTGCTATCAGAGAAGGCGGCAACACCGTTGGCGCCGGAGTCGTTACAGAAATAATTGAATAACGTGAAGTGGGTCTAAAATATGAGAATTGATCTAACATTAAGGTGTGATGATTGCAAGCGGGAGAACTATCGTACCTCCCGAAGTCGGGAGAATACGGATAAGTTGGAATTGAAGAAATACTGTTCCGCTTGCAGAACCCATACTGTGCATAAGGAAACGAAAAAGTAGGACTATATTTGGTTGAAACTAACCGGGATGCTCCTTTTGTTGGGGGGATGGTTAGGCCAGTAGCTCAACCGGAAGAGCACCGGTTTCCAAAACCGGCGGTTGGGGGTTCGAGTCCCTCCTGGCCTGCCAATGCCTGATGAAGTGGATGCATGCTAAATTTTGTTTTCTTCAGATATTAAGGCTTTACTGCCATGAATTTTACACCATATAAACCCAAGCAGGGTAAATATGCCCGTCTGTCGGTCGGAGCAGCCATAGGCGTTCTGCTCTTGTTTGCAGCGTGGCGAGCGACCCAATTTATCGGATTAGGAAGGTCTTTCATGTTGATGGGGGTGAGTGTCCCTTATGGAGCCATATGGGGGGCTTTGCTTTTTGTGGTCTTTGGGCTCGTGGCTCTCCTTTTTGCTTGTGCTTATAAGACGGGATTGAGCTCTTTGGATAAGACTTCCGCAGCCTTTGTTGACCTGCTGATTGATACGGAAAATGAATTAAAGAAGGTATCCTGGCCGGGACGTGAAGAAATCAGGCGATATACCATAGTCGTGATAGTTTGCATTTTGGTTATTGGGGGGCTGATCTATTCGGTTGATTATGTCGTGTCATATACGATGAGAAGTTTGAGGGTCCTTCCGATCTGATGTTTCCGCAAATTAAACCTGAAGGGGGATGGGGTTAATTATCTTTTATTTGGGTTCCAAATTACAGCAATGATAGGTAGATAGTGTTTGTTAGAGATTTCTGGAAATCGAATTGATATAAAAAGGTGATAAAGTGCCCAAGCAATGGTATGTCTTAAGAGTTCAGAGCAATAGAGAGGAAGAGGTTTGTGCCGGCCTCCGTAATAATATAGCAGAAGAAGGATTGGACGAGGTTGTTACAGCCGTCATGGTTCCTACCCAGCAGATTGCCGAGATCCGGGGAGGAAAGAGAAAACAGGTGGAGAGAAAGCTTTTTCCCGGCTATGTGTTGATGGAAATCTCGGTAACTGAAGACGAAGAAATACCGGATGCTGTATGGTTTTTGATCAATGAATCAGCCGGTGTCGGAGATTTCATCGGCGGGGAAGGGCCGGTTCCGCTGGGGAATGAAGAAGTCAATCGCTTAATCGGCCAGGCAGAAGAAGAGGATGAGGAAGAGCCCCATCTGGAAATTGCGTTCGAAGAAGGTGATATGGTAGAGATAAATGAAGGGCCGTTTCATGATATGAAAGGGCAAGTGGAAGAGGTTAATCGTACGACCGGGCGGATTAAAGTCGTCATCCAGGTATTTAACAGACCTACTCCTGTGGAGTTAAATTACTGGCAAGTTGAACTTGCATAAGCACAAATAACTAATTATGGCTAAAAAAAAGAAAAAAGCACAACCTAAAGCGGTATTAAAAGTAGAAGTTGTTGGTGGACAGGCTAACCCGGCTCCTCCGCTCGGGCCCGCGTTGAGTCAGCATAATGTCAATATCGGCCAATTTATAAGTATGGTCAACGAAAAGACCAGCGATCAAATGGGAGTTCCGTTGCCTGTTGAGGTGAGGGTCTATCAGAACGGGTCTTTTGATTTTGATGTTAAAACTCCACCGGCTTCTTACCTTATAAAGCAGGCGGCCCAGGTTGCTAAAGGGTCGGGCTTAACCGGTAAAGAGAGCGTCGGTTCAATCAGCAGGGGGCAAGTACGCGAAATTGCAGAAAAAAAAATGGCCGATCTCAATTCCAAAGACCTCGATGCTGCTGCAAATGTGATAGCCGGCACTGCCAGAAGCTGTGGTATTGAAGTCACTGATTAAATTGGTTTTAGGTATAAGTGTTTAAGAAAAGTAACTAAGGAGTTGAAAATGGCGAATAAAAGAAGCAAAAGATTTAAAGAAGCCGAATCTAAATTCAACAAGGACAATGATTATGATATTTCCGAAGCGATAAATTTATTAAAATCATTTCCTAAGCCCGGTTTTGATGAAACTGTCGAAATCTCGGTTCGTTTAGGTATAAACCCTAAAAACAGCGATCAACAGGTCAGGACTTCTGTCGGCCTACCCAACGGGACGGGGAAATCTGTCCAAGTTGCCGTTTTTGCAGAAGGAGATGATGCGGATTTCGCCCGATCCGCCGGCGCCGATTTTGTCGGCAGTGATGACTTGGTTGCCAAGGTGGAAGATGGATGGATGGATTTCGATGTGGCTCTTGCAACCCCTCCAATGATGCGTAAAATTGGCAAACTCGGGCGTTTCTTGGGTCCCAGAGGATTGATGCCGAGTCCCAAAAACGGGACTTTATGTGAGGATGTGGAATCTGCCGTGGCGGACTTTAAGGCCGGGAAAGTAGAGATCAGGAATGATGACGGAGGTAATGTTCATATTCCAGTGGGGAAACTCTCTTTCGGTATAGGTAAACTTGAAGAGAATATTGTAGCCGTTTTCCAGAGTTTGCAATCGCTGAGGCCGCCGGGAGTGGGACACCGTTTCCTGGAGAAAGCTGTATTGTCCTCCACAATGGGGCCTGGTATAAAGCTAAAAATCTGAGTCAAGTTGTTTTATTATGTTAATTCGTCTCTTTTGCTTTTTGTATATTTTAACGAGTATTCAGGACTGGGTGAAATTATGTCGCGGCAAATTAAAGAGTTGATGATTAAGGAATATGAAGAGAAGTTTTCCGATCTCGGTGAGCGAGGCTGTGTTGTTGTGCAATATCAGGGATTGGGTGCTAATGCTACCAATGATGTGCGTATGAAGTTAAGTGAACATGAGAGCAACATGTTTGTAGTGCGCAACCGTTTAATAGCTCTTAGTCTGGAGAAACTCGGATATTCCGATCTTAAGAGCTGTCTGAACGGGCCTGCAGCTATGATTATGGGGCCCGACCCGGTTAAAGCGGCTAAAGCTGTTAATTCGGTCAGGGAAGATTTCCCTTCATTTACCGTTTTAGGGGGTTATGCGGAAGGGAAAGTATTGAATGAACCGGCAGTAAGTAAGCTTGCTGATATTCCGGATAGAGATGTCCTTCTGAGTCAAACTATTGCACTTATCAGCTCACCAGCCCAAAAATTGGCGAATGCCTTGAATAATACAATCAACAGGCTGGCTTTGGTGCTTAATCAAATTAAAGAAAAGAAAGAAAGTGAAAGCCAGTGAATAAATTGTTTTTTTGATGTGTAGGAAAGATTAACATTTTTTTAGTACAGGAGATTTTTAATCATGTCTGAAGCAGTAGAAGAAAAAGATGAACAGATAGAAAAGAAGGAGTTTTCCCCTAAGGTAACGGAAATATTGGATAAAGTTAGTGAGTTTACATTGCTTGAGCTTTCTGAACTTGTTGAAGCATTTGAAGAACGTTTTAATGTCCAGGCTTCGCCTATGGCCGGTATGGCTATGGGGGCTATGCCCGCCGCCGCCGGAGCAGAAGCCGGCGAAGAAGAGGATGAAGAACCCGTATCTTTTAATGTTGTGCTCAAAGATTTCGGCGATAAAAAAATCCAGGTCATTAAGGCGGTGCGTTCCGTTACGGACCTCGCTCTTAAAGAAGCAAAACAAGTAGTAGAAGACGCCCCCGCTGCGATCAAAGAGTCCATTCCTAAGGAAGATGCTGAGGAATGTGCAAAAACAATAGAAGAGGCAGGGGGAACCGTCGAGATTCAGCCCGCTGAGTGACTGTTTTTTCAGCACGGTCATAAATCTTTGCGTCTCTCTGCTGAGATATATCCTGATGGAGTTTGTCAGGTATTCAGTGGCTTTTTCAAGCGTAACAACTCCATATCAATCCTTTTATAAGGGATAGATATAGCTTTTTTAGAGTAAAGAACAAGAACATTATTGCCTTAAAAGATGGGGACTGATATGAAAAAAAGGAATTTTTCTAAACTTTCCAGTGGCTACCGGGTTCCGGACTTAACACGGATTCAAAAGGATTCTTACAGGGCTTTTTTGCAGCGAGAAATTGCCCCTGATAAGCGTGAAAGTATCGGTCTGCAATCTGTCATTGAAGAAACCTTTCCTATTGAAAACGAACAAAAAGGGTTTACCCTCGAGTTTGTCAGCTATACTCTGGGGCATCCCCGTTATTCCCCTGATGAATGCCGGCAATTGGGGTTAACTTACGGCTATCCATTTCATATTAGGGTTAGACTCCACAAGAAGGAAGAAACAGTGGAAGAAGTCGTTTATTTAGGTGATATGCCGGCAATGCTTGGCGGCGGCGAGTTCTTAATAAATGGTTCAGAACGTGTTATCGTTATGCAGCTGCATCGTTCACCCGGCTGTGATTTTTCAGAAGAACGGTCCGGGGAGCGCACTTTACACTCTTTTCGCCTTATCCCCGAACGTGGAAGCTGGATTGAGATGGAAGTGGGCAGGTCGGATACTCTGAATTGTAAACTTGACCAAAGCGGTAAGATGCCGGCTACTTTGTTGCTCAGAACCCTGTCAGAGGAATTTGCCACGGACGACGCGCTGATCAAGCTGTTTTACGATATCGAAGTTGTAAAATTCACTCAAGGAACGGCTTCTTCTAAACTCAGGGACAAGATCAGTGCAGCTACCGTAGAGCTTGAAGACGGTGATATGACTCTTGTGCGAGCAGGGGAAACAATCACCGATGAGCAGGCCCAGCAACTGGCACAAGCCGGCCTGGCTTCATTAGAGGTGGTCAAGGGCGAGCCGGATATGCTGATAATAAACACGATTCTGGAAGATAAAGCTCATGATTTTAGAAGTGCGGTAAGGGATACCTATGGGAGGCTGCGTCCCGGGACACCCTTCAATTTTGAAAAAGCACAGAAAATGCTGTGGGATAAGTTCTTTGATGAAAATCGCTACCGGTTGGGGGGAGTTGGGCGGTTCCGTATGAACCGAAAATTTGAGATGAATATCCCGACGGACTATCAAATTTTACGTCCGGAAGACGTTGTGAAAGCTATAAAATATCTTCTGGGGCTTCGTCAGGGTATCGGTTCGATAGATGATATTGACCATTTAGGTAATCGAAGGGTACGCAGCATCGGCGAGTTGGCACAGGAAGAACTGCGAAAAGGCTTTTTACGCTTAAGCCGCACGGCCCAGGAAAGGCTGAATTTCAAGAAAACTGAAAAATTGAGCCCCCGGAGTTTGGTCAACGCTAAAGCCATAAGCTCTTCTATAAACTATTTCTTTGGTCGCGGAGAATTATCACAAATAGTCGATCAAACCAACCCCTTGAGTCAGTTGACTCATGAAAGGCGCCTAAGTGCCCTGGGGCCCGGCGGGTTAAATCGTAAACGCGCCGGTTTCGATGTGAGGGATGTGCACATCTCCCATTATGGACGAATTTGTCCGATTGAAACGCCGGAAGGAACTAATGTTGGTTTAATAACTTCACTGGGCGCCTATTCCCAGGTGGACGATTATGGTTTTTTAGTCACCCCCTTCTGCGTAGTAAAGGATGGAGAACTGACAGGCGAAGTGCATTATTTGCGGGCCGATCAGGAGGAAAATGCCTATATCGCACCTGCCGATCAGAACCTCACACAGTCTTCCCCTGACGACATCGTGATGACCCGGTATAATGGTGATTTTCTTGAAGTGCCTTTAAGAGAAGTTCAATATGCCGACGTTTCCCCCAATCAGATCGTGGGGATAAGCGCAAGCCTGATCCCGTTCTTAGAACATAGCGATGCGAACAGAGCGCTTATGGGCTCCAATATGCAGAGGCAGGCTGTGCCCTTGCTTCAAAGTGAACAAGCCATCGTTGAAACCGGATTGGAGAAGGATGTAGCCAGGAATTCCAGCTTGACGGTTAAAAGCGAGAGTCCGGGTAAGGTCACGTATGTGGATGCCTCTAAAATAGTGATAAATGATGAAGATGAATATAAGCTGAAGAAATTCGAAAGTCTTAATCAAAATACTTGCTTGAATCAAAAACCGATAGTAAGTGCAGGAGATCAGGTCGAGGGCGGAGATATTATCGCTGACGGCCCGTCAACATCTGAAGGTGAGCTTGCATTGGGAAGGAATTTTCTAACGGCTTTTATGCCCTGGGAAGGCTACAATTTCGAGGATGCGATTTTAGTGAGTGAGCGAGTTGTGAAAGAGGATGTGTTCACTTCTATCCATATAGAGTCGTTTGAAACGGTGATTAGAGAAACCAAACTGGGCAAAGAGGAGTTTACTAAGGATATACCGAATGTACCCGAAAACCAACTCGCCCACCTGGATGAAAACGGTATAGTGCAAGAGGGAACCTGGATTCAATCCAATGATATTCTGGTGGGTAAGGTGACTCCTAAAGGCAGGAGCGAACTTACACCGGAAGAGAAATTGCTTTATGCGATTTTTGGGAAAGCGGGGGAAGATGTTAAGAATGAATCATTGAAAGTCCCCAGCGGTACCGAAGGAGTGGTCGTCAACACGGAACGTTTTCAACGTCGCTCTCATTTATCGGAAAATGAAAGGGAACAGATCGACAAAAATATTGATACATTTGAAGCTGAATACAACAAGAAAATTGCCGATCTTTTCCGGAAAGGACTCAATAAGGTCGCTGAAATTGCCGGCTCCCCCGTCACCGATAAAAAAACACAAACCACTTTTCAGATCAGCCAATCAATGGAAGATACTGTTATAGCCAAAATGGCGGAAGAGTTTGATGTTGAAGAAATGGACTTTGGGGGCAGACGCATAAACAATAAAGTTGCAAAGGCCTATGCCAAATATGAAGAGAAAATCGGCGAAATTGTACGTGAACGGGATCTAAAGCTTAGCCGTATGCGCAAGGGCGATGAGCTTCCCAGTGGTGTTCTGGAAATGGTCAGAGTGCATATAGCCACTAAACGCAAGCTTGGTGCCGGCGATAAAATTGCCGGAAGGCACGGTAATAAAGGCGTTATTGCAAGGATTATGCCCGAAGAAGATATGCCGTTTTTAGAAGACGGGCGTCCTGTGGAAATCGTATTGAATCCCCTGGGAGTGCCGAGCAGAATGAATGTCGGACAGCTTTTGGAAACCCACTTAGGCTGGGCGGCGAAGGCGCTTGGATTTCAGGCGGTTACACCCGTTTTTGACAGTGCGACGGAAGAAGAAATTCAAGAATTGCTCAAGAAGGCCGGCTTGTCGGAAGACGGCCAGACGGTACTGTTTGATGGGCGCACCGGGCAACCTTTTGACCAGAGAGTTACTGTAGGTTATATGTATATGTTAAAACTTGATCACCTCATTGATGAAAAGGTTCATGCCCGGGCGACGGGACCTTATTCCCTGATCACTCAACAGCCGCTGGGTGGTAAAACCCGGTACGGCGGTCAGAGGTTTGGTGAGATGGAAGTGTGGGCCTTAGAAGCTTATGGCGCCGCAAATATTTTGCAGGAACTGTTAACCGTCAAAAGTGATGATGTGGACGGGAGAACAAAAATCTATGAGTCGATGGTTAAAGGAACAAATGTTCTTGAAGCTGGAATTCCCGTGGCGTTCGAGGTCCTATCCAACGAAATACGAGGATTGGGATTGGACCTGCGATTAGAAAAGGGATCTCTCTAAAGCAGGCGAGCACAGAAACAATGAAGGTTTTCTGTAAACCTTGTCAAAACAGTTTTTCCGACCATATTTTGCTGAAATTTATAATCCGTTATAAGCGGATGGTGTTTATATTGCAAGAGGAGGTGAAGTGATATGTCCGTTACAGTATATGATCGCATTAATGAAGTAGAGAACGTTCGGATATCTTTGGCCTCCCCGGAGGAAGTGCGAACCTGGTCCTATGGGGAAGTTAAAAAACCTGAAACAATTAACTACCGAACTTATCGCCCCGAGCGCGACGGGCTTTTTTGCGAGCGCATTTTTGGCCCCGAAAGGGATTGGGAGTGCAGTTGCGGGAAGTATCGCGGTATGAAGCACAAAGGTATTGTCTGCGACAGATGTGGAGTGAAAGTAACTCACAGTAAAGTGCGTCGCCAGCGCATGGGGCATATCAATTTGTCGGCTTCCGTAGTGCATATCTGGTTCTTCAAAGGGATGCCTTGCCGTTTGGCTAATCTTTTGGATATTAAATCGACGGATCTACAGAGAATTATTTATTTCCAAAATTTTATTGTTACCGACCCCAAGGAAACTCCCCTCCAATACAGGCAACTGTTGACTGAAGAAGAATATCGTCAGGCCAACAAGGATTACGGGCAAAGGAGTTTTGAAGCGATGATGGGGGCCGACGCCATAAAGAAGCTGCTGCAGAAACTTGACCTGGAGCAGTTATGTTCTGATCTACGAATGGAGTTAAGAGAAACGGACTCTAAAGGACGGCGCAGTAAGATCATAAAGCAATTGACCGAGGCGGAAGCCTTACGAAAAAGTCGGAATAAACCGGAATGGCTGATTATGGATGTAATACCGGTTATTCCTCCTGACCTGCGCCCCCTCATTTTGCTTGAAAGCGGCAATTTTGCCTCCAGTGACTTAAATGATCTTTACAGGCGAATAATAAACCGTAATAATCGACTCAAAAAGCTGATTCAGTTAAATGCACCGGAGGTTATAATCCGGAATGAAAAAAGAATGCTCCAACAATCCGTTGACGCCCTGTTTGACAACAACCGTTGTAAAAGACCGGTCTTGGGAAGCGGAAACCGTCCTCTGAAAAGTCTTACGGATATGATTAAAGGCAAACAGGGACGTTTCAGGGAGAACCTGCTTGGAAAACGGGTTGACTATTCGGCGAGGAGCGTTATCGTTGTCGGCCCAGAACTCAAACTCCATCAGTGCGGCCTGCCCAAGAAAATTGCGAAAGAACTTTTCCAGCCCTTTATCATTAAGGAACTTAAAGAACGCGGCCTGGCGGAGAGTATAAAAGCCGCCAAAAGGGAACTGCAAGATGAAACCGAAAAGGTCTGGGATGTTTTAGAAGAGGTTATTAAAGGCCATCCGGTCCTGCTGAACAGGGCGCCTACTTTGCACCGTATGGGAGTCCAGGCATTCGAACCGGTGCTGGTGGAAGGAAACGCTATCCAGTTGCACCCGCTGGTCTGCAGGGGCTTTAACGCTGATTTTGATGGCGATACAATGGCCGTGCATCTGCCGTTAAGTGTTGAAGCTCAGGTGGAAGCCAAGACCTTGATGATGGCGCCGCATAATGTTTTTACTCCCATGAACGGTACGCCGCTGATCAGCCCCTCCCAGGAAATCGTTCTTGGATGCTATTACTTGAGCCTTGAGCCAAAGGGAAATGATGAAGAGGAATACAAAGGGAACTTTTCAGATGAACAAGAAGTTATCATGGCCTTTGAGGCAGGTAAAATAAAAGTACATGATAAGATCAGGGTAAAGACTTCAAGGGCTGAAATAGTTGATGAGGAGGGGGGGAGTATAAAGCCGTTTGAGGGGCTTGTTGGCACCACTGTAGGTAGGGTTTTATTCCACGAAATCTTGCCGGAAAACATGCCTTTCTATAATATTCCTTTGGACGGAGGCGCCCTGAACCGCATTATCGATGATTCCTACCATCGCGTTGGACGTCAAGGGATCATCGATGTTATCGATGATATGAAAGATATCGGTTTTAGAAGCTCTACGATGTCCGGCGCTTCCATGGCGATGCGCGATCTGAGGTCGGCGCCCGATAAATTACAGATTCTTGAGGATACTCAACGTAAAGTTAATGAGGTTACCGACCACTACAGGCAAGGTGCGATAACAGATGTAGAACGGCGCCAGAGGGTTATTGATGAGTGGAATTCAGCTACGGATAAAGTGGCTAAAGAAGTGACTAATGCGCTCAGCAATGATGAAAGGGACGGCAAACCCTATAACAATCCCGTACATATGATGCTCGCCTCGGGGGCCAGAGGCAAGGGGCAGCAGATAAGCCAGTTGGCAGGGATGAGGGGGCTTATGGCCAAGCCCGGTGGTGAGATTATTGAGACCCCGATCCGTTCTAATTTTCGTGAGGGGTTAAGTGTTTTAGAATACTTCAGCTCCACTCATGGCGCCCGTAAAGGCCTGGCCGATACCGCTTTGAAAACTGCTGACAGCGGTTACCTTACCCGTCGGTTGGCCGATGTCGCGCAGAATGTCATAATTTCTGAACATGATTGCGGCACGGCCAATGGTATTACTAAAGAGCCGATAATTGAAGGGGATAAAGTAAAAGTGCCCCTGAGGGAGATCATTACCGGTCGGATCGCCCGGGATACTTTTGTGCATCCGATTACCGATGAAGTCATCGCCGAAGAAAACCAACTCATTGATGAGGACACAGCACTTAAAATTGAAAATTATGATCCCAGGATGAAAATCCGGGTGCGTTCCCCACTGACATGTGAAAGTTACAATGGTGTCTGTTCATTGTGCTATGGAATGGACCTTGCACGCAAAAAACTTGTAGAACAAGGTGTTGCTGCCGGGATTATAGGCGCTCAATCAATCGGTGAACCCGGAACGCAGTTGACGATGAGGACTTTCCATACCGGTGGCGTTGCTATGGGCGGTGCCGGTGAGGAAGGGCAGATACTGGCTGCACGCGGCGGGAAAATTAAATTCGAGAACCTCAATGTCGTAACGGCGCAGGATGATAGAAAAGTCACTATCGGCCGGCAGGGAGAGATGGTCTTATATGATGAGAAAAATCGCGATGTCGAAAGACATAATATCCCTATGGGGGCTGAAATTACCATCGATGAGGGCGATGTCGTTAAGCCGGGGGATAGCCTTGCAAAATGGGATATTCATTTCACCCCTGTTATCAGCGAAGTGGATGGTGTCGTTCATTATGAAGATATCGTTGAGGGAAAAACCTTACGTATCGAGAGGGATGCAACCCATGATACGACGCGTAAAGTTATCATGGAGCACGAGGGAGATGTCCATCCTCAAATCCTTATTGAAGGTGTAGATGGTGATATTAAAGCCCTCTATCCCATACCGGAAAAGGCTATCATCGAGGTGGAGGAAGGGCAGTCTATTCAGGCAGGCACACGCCTGGCGAGATGCTTGCGTGAGGTGAGAGGGACTCAGGACATTACCGGTGGTTTGCCGAGAGTGACTGAGTTGTTTGAAGCACGTAAACCCAAAAATCCTGCGGTAATGAGTGAGATTGATGGTGAAGTCGTTGATATTGAAAGAAAGCGCGGCCGCACAATTATTACGATTATGGATCCCGTGACAAATTACCAATCAGATCATGAAGTCCCCGTTGGGAAGCATATGCGCGTTAACAGAGGGGATCGGGTTGTAGCCGGTGAAGCTTTGGTGGAAGGGCCGCTCGTGCTGCAGGATGTCTTGCGAATCAACGGAGAAGAAGCTTTGCATAAATATATGCTTAATGAAATTCAGAAAGTTTATCGATTGCAAAATGTAAAGATCGATGATAAGCATATCGAGATTTTGATTTCCCAGATGGCTAGGCATATGAAAGTCAGAGACAGCGGTGATACTGACCTGATTCCGGGCAGGTTTATTGATAAATTTGAATTGAACAGGGTTAATGAGGAAGTACTTAATAAAGGCGGAGAACCTGCTACTGCGGAACCGCTTTTGCTGGGGATTACCAAGGCGGCCCTTAGAAGCGATAGCTTTATTAGTGCGGCTTCTTTCCAAAATACGACCAGAGTTCTCACGCAAGCCGCTTTAGCTGGAAAGAGTGATCCGCTTCAAGGTCTTAAAGAAAACGTTATTTTGGGCCATCAAATCCCCGCGGGAACCGGATTCGAAAAATATGCCAAAGCCGATTTGAAACAGCTTAGCTCGAAAAATAAACTCAAGCAGCTTGCAAAATGATTTTTTTAGCTATATAATTCATGTCTGAGAAAAATATACCTTTTATGGAGAGCTTTAATGCCGACGATAAATCAGTTGATCAAGAAAGGAAGGAAAAGTAAAACCAAAAAAGAAAAATCACCGATGTTGGGACAATGCCCTCAAAAAACAGGTGTGTGTCTGCATGTCACGACAAGGACCCCCAAAAAACCTAATTCTGCGCTGAGAAAAGTCGCGAGGGTGCGTCTGAGTAACGGGAAAGAGGTTACCGCCTATATCCCCGGCGAAGCCCATAACTTGCAGGAACACAACATCGTTTTGGTTCGTGGCGGACGTGTCAGAGATTTACCCGGAGTCCGTTACCATATTATCCGTGGTGCGCTTGATACCGCCGGAGTAGAAGATAGAAAACAAAGTCGGTCAAAATACGGGGTGAAGAGTCCTAAAGCATAGTAGAAGAAGACAAATTATTTATAAATTAATGGGATATTTATCATGGCGTTAAAATATAAAAGCACAGAAAGATTTTTGAAACCTGATCCGGTGTATAATAGTAAGTTGGTGAGTAAATTTATTGGTTCGCTGATGAAACACGGAGAAAGAAGCGTAGCCGAAAAGATTTTTTATGAAGCTTTGAAAATCATAGAGGGTAAAATTGCGGATAAAGGGCCTGATGAAGTTTTTGAGCAAGCTCTGGGAAATGTGAAGCCCGTTATTGAAGTGCGAAGCAGGAGGGTCGGGGGTATGACATATCAAGTTCCTACCGAAGTCAATCCGCAAAGGCAGGTATCACTTGCGATCCGGTGGATACTTGAAGCCGCTAATGGGGTTAAGGGACGCCCTACTCATACCGCTCTGGCTAATGAACTTATGGATGCTTATAATAAACAGGGCAGTGCCTTTACTAGGCGCGAAAATACTCACCGCATGGCCGAAGCTAATCGCGATTTTGCACATTTCGCAAGATAATTATCAGCAGTCGTGTCGGCTTCTACCGGCCCCGGTCAATAAACCCCATGTGTGTTTTCCCCTCAATGGTTCTTGTTGAGTCAATGGCTCATAATTCCCTTTCTGTAATCTGAGTCCCTTCAATCATGCCTAAATCCATAGAATTAAAAAAATTGCGTAATATTGGTGTGGCGGCTCATATCGATGCGGGTAAAACTACCGTTACCGAGCGTATATTATATTATACCGGCCGTACCCACAGGTTGGGCAGTGTTGATGATGGAACGGCTGCTATGGATTGGAAACCGCAGGAACAGGAAAGGGGGATTACTATCGTATCCGCGGCCACTTCATGTTTCTGGCAGAACCCCTCTGACCGGGACGCATCCAAAAATGACAAACATCAGATCAATATTATCGATACGCCGGGACATGTCGATTTTACTGCAGAGGTGGAGCGTTGTATGAGAGTGCTCGACGGGGTTGTGGTGGTATTGTGTGGTGTGGGAGGTGTTGAAGCTCAGAGTGAGACGGTGTGGCATCAGGCGGAAAGATATAAAATACCCCGAGTGTGTTTTATCAATAAACTCGACCGACCCGGAAGCGATGTGCAAAGGGTGCTGGAAGATATAAGCCAAAGACTCGTCGCTAATCCGGTCTTGCTGCAGCTGCCCGTTTATGAGGACGAAGAATTTGTAGGTGTTATTGATCTCCTGAACAGTAACTTTCTGTATTATGCCGAGGATAAGTTGGGAGCCCGCTATGAGGTGAAGCCCGTTCCGGAAGATCGCACTGCGGAAGCGGAGCAATGGCGGCAGCAAATAATCGAAAAAACGGCCGAAGAGGTTGGATGGATGGCCGATAAGTATCTTGCGGATGAAGATATTGCCGTAAGCGATATAAAAAATGCATTAAGGGAAGCTTGTATAACAAATGCACTGCAGCCGGTGCTTTGTGGAGCAGCCTTGCGTAATCGGGGCATACAACCTCTTATCGATGCTGTCTGTGATTATCTGCCATCGCCTTTGGAAGCTTACTCGATTACCGGTAACCATCCGGAGACGGGCCGGGAAGTGGAACGCCATGCAGAAGCTCACGACCCCTTCAGTGCGATGCTGTTCAAAGTGCAAAGCGAAAAACACGGCGACCTGTTTTATTTAAGAATCTACAGCGGCAAACTGAGGGCTCGTTCACGCGTTTATAATCCCAACCAGGATAAAATGGAACATGTCCAGCAACTTTATCGGATGCACGCTGATCAGAGGGAGAAAATTACCGAAGCCGGAGCCGGTGAGATCGTTGCAGCGATAGGACTCAAAGTCTCAGTAACGGGTGATACATTAAGCGATAAGAAACACCCTGTTGTGTTTGAGCGAATGGACTTCCCCAATACCGTCGTCTCAATGGCTATAGAACCTAAGACTCAGGCGGAAAAAGGGCGCCTTGACGAAGCTTTGGAAAAACTGGGGCGAGAGGACCCTACTTTTAATGCAGGTATTGATAAGCAAACCGGTCAACTTATTATTAGCGGTATGGGGGAATTGCACCTTGAAATTATACGTGACCGCTTGCTGCGCGAATTTAATGTCGATGCCAATGTGGGGGAACCCAGAGTCTCCTATAGAGAAAGCATTCGGCTTCCCATTACTGTTGATGCCGTATTTAACAGGGAAACGGACGGTAGGGGGCAATATGCATCCGTGAAAATGCGGTTCGAACCGGATAAAGAATCTCCCCATGTCACCTTTGTCAATGAAGTCGATCCCGATGATTGCCCCTCCCATTTCGTTCGGGCGGTTGAACGTGCTTTCAGGGGAGCCGTATCAGGTCCGATCTTTGGATATCCCCTTATCTATATACGTGCGACGTTACTTGAAGCTGAGATACATCCGACCGATTCAACGGAAGTGGCTTTTGAAGCTGCAGCAGGTCAGGCATTGAGAAAAGCACTCGAAGACGCGGATGTCATGTTGCTCGAGCCTTATATGCGGGTCGAAGTCGTCGTGCCGGAAACCAATATGGGCGATGTTATCTCCTATGTAAGTACCTGCAGGGGTGATGTTAAAGATGTTGAGAGCCGTGAAAATCTGCGGGTAATCCGTGCGCAGGCCCCCCTTTCGGCTTTATTCGGCTTTGCCAGCAACCTGCGTTCCCTAACTCAGGGGCGGGGTGTTTATAGTATGGAACCTTTCGATTACAAACAGGTTCCTAAAGACGTGTTAGATTCAATTTTTTAGAATCCTGCAATTCAAGAATTCATTGGTAATGAAAAGACCAATAAGCAATAAGTTCAAAGCGGTTATCTTCGATCTGGATGATACCCTTTATGATTGCAGTGGTACACTTATCGCTGCCTCGCGGTGGAGGGCGTCAAAAGCGCTTGTAAAAC
>JAGYMJ010000338.1 GCA_018400625.1 Planctomycetota bacterium | reverse complement strand
TGGTGGTTCCTACCGCCGGGCTTGTCCCGGGGGTAACGTGTTTCACTGAATCTTGACGGTTAATACACGATTCTTGTAATTTTTTTTCAGATTTATTAGAGGTTGAAAAGAAAATGGGAAGAAACGGTTTATTGAAAGTGGTATTGAGCATCACGTTATTTGTGTTCTGTCTGATCAACTTAAGAGTTGCCGGCGCCGATTCATTTATTGTGGAGCAAGGGCGGCCTAATGCTGCAATCGTCATCGCCGAGGAACCGCCACGGATGGTGAAACTCGCAGCTCGGGAGCTTCAGCATTACCTTGAAAAGATTTCCGGCGCCCTTTTGCCGATCAGCACCGAGCCAGGTGATGATTATCCGGTCACTCTTTTTATTGGACAAAGCGATTATACCGATGAGTCGGGTATTACGGATGAAGGCCTTAAATACGGCGCTTTCAGGATGGTCTCCGGCGAGAATCGGTTGGTACTGCTGGGCAAGGACTTCGATTTCGATCCGCAACTCGAAGCCCAGGCAAGATGGGAAGAAGAGACTCATGGACTGTGGAGAAAGACTATTGCTTCCCGACGCCGTCTGAATCGTGAAACCGGTTACTGGGCGCATGACGAAGGCGGTTCGCTGAATGCCGTGCATGAATATCTGCGTCGATTGGGGGTGCGGTGGTATATGCCCGGTGATCTGGGAGAGGTGGTTCCTGAGATGGAATCCATTGAACTGCCCGATTTAGATGAAAAGGTCGAGCCGGATTATCCGCTGCGCAAATTCTTCTTTTCCCATTATTTCATTGCGGACGAAGAAACTATTTTATGGCCCCGAAGACTGGGACTCAACCATGGGTATGAAGTGCTCGGTTCGGGCATGCCGGTTCATGGGATGAGACAGGTGCTTGGGCGAAAGGAGATGTTTGAGGCACATCCCGAGTATTATGCCGTTCGCGGCGGGCAGCGTGATCCGGGCCATGCTTGTTTTTCCTCTGAAGAACTGGTTTCCGAGACGGTAAATTTTGTGCGGGCTACGTATGATTATTTTGATGAGCCCGCCGTTGATATCTGGCCGGATGACGGGTACAGGCATTGCCAATGCCCGGAATGCCTGGGAAAAGGCGCCTCGGAAGTCGTCTGGGAGTTCATCGACAAAGTCGCGCGGGAAGTGTATAAAACCCATCCTGATCGCCTGGTGACGGGCGGCGCTTATTCCCAGTACCGCCTGCCGCCGGAGACGATCGATGAATTTTCTCCCAATGTGGCGGTTTTCCTGGCCCATCATCGGCCCGGTTTTCACGACCCGGAATACTGGGGCACATTCCGTGAAAACTATATGGATCCCTGGCTCGAGAAGGTGAATGAAGGGCAGCTTATTCTTAACTCCAACAATTATTTTAATCCGCTGATACATCCGCGTTCCTATGCGCGCGACTTGAAGGCCCGCAAAGGTAAATTCCTGGGGGACTGGAATGAAGTTGTGAATGGGCCGCGTGGCATCTGGCCGCTCAATCCCGGCATCAATCACCTTAACCTTTATGTTAACTCCCGATTGTTGTGGGATGCGGAGCAGGATATTGATGAACTGCTGGATGAATATTATGAGCTTTTCTATGGCCCGGCGGCTGCTGAAATGAAGGAAACCTTTGAGTTTGCCGAAAACAATTATAACTACGGCCCCGGAAGGGCACGTTTTGGCCTGGAAGGACAAATCGGAATGGTCGAGCGCCTGCATGAGGCACGTGAAGCCGCAGGAAACACCGTTTACGGCGAAAGAATTGCTCTGATGCTTGATGAACTTGATTCGCTGGAGAATATGCGGGAACGACTGGCGGAACGGAAAAAACAGGCGGAGCTGCGATATTCCGACGCGCCGCTGGTGTTGGGCCGTGATGCCGACAGCGACGAGGATCCGGAAGTCTATCGTATGACAAACATTGAAGACGGATCCGAGCCGGATGTTGAGACAACTTTCCAGGTTGCGTGGGATGATGAAGGTTATCTTGTGTTCGATTTTTATTGTGAAGAACCCGACATGGAAAATCTGTGGATCGACAGGGCCTCTGTGTGGGACGGTGACAGTGTCGCCATCTTGCTGGAGACCCCCGTGCATTCTTACTACCAGATCGAAATGAATCCCGTGGGGGATATTTTTGATGCTGATCGACAGCACGGGCGCTGGACCGGGATGGAAAAATGGAGTTCCGAGGCTGAAATCGAGACGGAACATGGCGATGACTACTGGCGGGTTGTTGTGCGATTCCCGGTAATGTCCGAGTCGGAAGGAGCGACCGATCCTTACCATTTCATGGTCGGTGATCGGCCGACCGAAGAACGTCCCTGGTTTTTTAATGTTGGAAGGGTGCGTATCCGGGATCTGGATAAATCCGGGTATATGTTTTCGCCCACCGGCACGAGTTACCACGAACTGGAGTATTTTGCGCGTTTGGTCATTGAAAACGATTGAAAACAGCAACATTTTAACTAAAACTTTAATTTTATCGATGATTTTCTTGCATTTCGGGTTGCATCATCAACGTTGTTGATATAAAATAAGATATGTGTTCAGTATGTTCTGTTTTTTCTTTCACTTTTTTTAACGGAGGCGTATATGTTTAACTTAATTGCGGTTATTTGCGGAGTCTTGGCGTTGATCGTTTATATGAAGGCCGTTCGCTACGATAAAGACTGGGGTACGCCGGTGATGACTTTGTTGGTATTGGCCTCCATTGTTTCTGTGATACTGCCTTATACCGGTATAAAGCAGCGCAGGCAGATGAAGCAATGGGAACGGATGCAGCATATGCATTTGGCACTTTTGGGCGAGAAGCTTGCCCCGCAACTCTCCGACGGCGCCAATGTGTTGCTCTTGACAATAGATGAAGAAGACATGTACACCGAAGAAGACCTGGAGATGGCCGAAGGGGAGTATAGGGAAGAGATGGAGAGTTATATGGAATCCAGGGAGGAACGGAGAAGGGAAATGGTTGAAAATTTCGAAACCGGCGCGGGCATTCGTATCAATCTTCTCATAGAGGGCTCTGATGATTATTACGACGATTATACGGATGCAAAGTTTTTTAATGAGATGATAGCTCCCTACAGAGATGAAAATATTGACTTGATCATTTCCGAATTCGGACTCCCTTCTTATTCTGAATATGATGAAGATACGCACTTCGATAAAACCTTCTATGAATTGGAGTATTTAATCTGTTTTGAATGGGATGATCGTCCCCTCTTCGCTGCGGATATTGGCAGACAATACGACGCGGAAAAGATAAAAAGTTACTTCGAGGACGATTATCTTGATGCTGTTGTGTTTTTTGATCCCGATGACCGATGGGAAAAATTGGTCGTCGGGCCGGATAATCTCGATGAATTGCCGGAACCCCCTCAACTTTAACGATGGGATAATAGTTTTCGACCGAAAATAGCCTACCACCGAACGGTTTCTTCCGGTGGTAGGTGTATTTTTGAAGTTTCATTAAATTTGTAAGGTCTTAATATTCAGGTAAACAAAAATGAAAAAATTTGCTTTTATAGGCGCCGGGAGCTTCGGTTTTACCCGAAAATTGGTTAAAGACATCCTGTCTTTCCAGGAATTGAAGGAATGCGAAATAGCCCTGATGGATATTGACAAAAAAAGGTTGTCGTATATAGAAAAAGCTGTTAATAAAATAGTTGAGGCCGGGAATTATCCGACAAAAGTTAAAGCGACTACTGATCGCAAAGAAGCTCTGAAAGATGCCGATGGGGTAGTGATCACCATTTTACAGGGTGGGGTCAACGTTTTCCGCCATGATATTGAAATTCCGAAGAAATATGGTGTTGATATAAATGTGGGCGACACCAGGGGGCCCTCCGGGATATTTCGTGCCTTGAGAACGATACCCGTGATGCTGGATATCGCGCAAGATGTTGAAAAATACTGTCCCGATGCCATTGTCCTGAATTACACCAACCCCATGGCCATGCTTATAAGGGCCGTTCAAGGCAAAAGCGACATCACTATAAGCGGGTTATGCCACAGCGTGCAGGGTACGGCAAAGACGCTGGCCCGATGGATAGAGGCGCCGATGGATGAGATCACCTATTTTTGTGCGGGGATTAATCATCTGGCCTGGTTCCTGAAGTTCGAATGGAATGGGGAAGATGCATACCCGCTCATTAAAAAAGCCGTTAAAAATGAAGAAATTTACATGGAGTCACAG
>JAGYMJ010000337.1 GCA_018400625.1 Planctomycetota bacterium | reverse complement strand
GTTTAATCTTCATTCCACCGGCACAAGGCACGGTGGGGATGCCACACAAGGAGCGATAGGATGCCACGGTGGTTCACTGAGGACTTACCTGTGATGTGACCCGTATTGAGCGATCCGTAGAGCAGGCTTCCAGCCTGCAAAAGGCGCTGAATATCCGTACAGACGGACGTCGTTGAAAAAACTGGGAAAATATAGTGAATATTGGAGATGTTAATGAATACTGAATGTGAAATAAAAGTGCAATTTCCTGACAGACTCGCCTGCAAGGCCATAGCGGGGGAGGGGACGGGCGGAAAATTTGCCTCTGTGGTTCTGGTCGTGCCCACGATAGTTGCGAAAGGTGAAAAATTTACAGCGAAGATCGCTATCGTTGATAAATATGGATTGGCCGCATCAAAATATCCTGAAGAACTTAACCTTAATTTGCCGGAGATGGAATTCACGCAGCGGTTAACTTTTCCCGCTTCAAAACCTCCGTTGGCTGAGATTTCAGGCCTGTGTTTAAACAAGGAAGGAATTGTCAGATTCAGGGCGGAGTTTGGTAACGGCCAATACTTTGACAGCAATCCGTGCGTTGTCAAAGAAAATCCGGATTATAATATCTGCTGGGGCGACCCGCATGTCCATACCGCTTTAAGCAATTGTATGATCCGGTATGGTCGTTCTCTGGCGTTTTCTTTCCACGCCGCCCGCCATTTGAGTTGTCTGGACTGGGTTTCGGCCGCCGATCATGTTTCTAACGGCAGGTGTGAACTTGCTCGCTGGAAAGAAGAAGTGGCCGGCGCAAATATGCATGATGATCCGTCCGAATTTGTTACCCTGCCCGCCTACGAGGCATCTTTGCAAGGGGGATGCGGTGGGGATAATAATGTCTATATGAATAAATTTCCTTCCCTGTTTATCGATGAATATGAGGGAGGTGACACCGTTACTTTATCGGAAAAACTTGCAGAAAAAAGTGCGGAAGAAGGCTTCGATTTTATTGTCGTCCCGCACCACACTTCCCGCACGGGGAAACATGGTGAAATCAACGATGATATCTATCCGGGTGAGGATCGGATGCCTGTCGTGGAAATCCATTCTAAATGGGGGACTTCAGAGTATCGCGGCAATCCCAATCCCCTGAAAGAAGTCCATCCCGGCCCCTCTTATGTGGTTGATCTGCTCAACCGCGGGCTTATGATGGGGTTTGTAGGCGGTACGGATACACACACTTCAATGACTTTTGCCGACAGGGCACTTGAAGCGGGTAACATACAGTCAATGCCGGGCATTACCGCCGTGCGCACCAAAAAACTCAATAGAGACGGGATATTCAGTGCGATAAGGAACCGTAATTGTTATGCGGCGGCCGGGGAAAGGATTTATCTGGAGTTTTCAGCGAATGATGTGGGGATGGGGAACTCTTTCAAGGCGGATGGCGCCGGTTCGATAGTTTTACAATCCACCGTCGCCGCGCCCGGTAACATTAAAACCGTTGAATTCGTGCGGGACGGGCAAACAATAAAAACATTTACCCCCGGGAGCTGGCATGGCGGTTTTGAGTTTGAAGACAGTGAAGTGCAAAATGATTGGCTCCACTCTTCGCGAATCGGCAACTTCCATTATTATTACGTGAGGATAACCTGTCTTTCAGGTGCTTTGGCCTGGTCAAGCCCGGTATGGTGCATTCAATAAAAGACACCTTTATTGACCAATGTCAATGCTTGTCGCCTTTTTCCCCGAAGGGGATTCTTATTTA
>JAGYMJ010000336.1 GCA_018400625.1 Planctomycetota bacterium | reverse complement strand
CCAAAGTATATGTTAGAGTCCCGGGCGGTGAATTCAAGTTCGGATACGGGCCGTCTCCGCAACGCACTCAGTTACTTAAAAACCTTAAATCTCCCGGGCATGTGGTGAAAGACCTGGCGTGCAAACACCCGGAAGGCTCTTCGAACATACCGTTTTTTTTTATTCGGCGTTATCCCATAACAAATCGTGAGTGGAAGGATTTTATCAACGCGGAAAATTATCCAGGAATTCCGAAACGCTGGGAATCGGATGAAGACCCGGATTTTTTAACTCGCGAGGGGAAGAAACCTGTAACAGGATTGACAGGTAAGGATGTGGATGCTTTTTGCGATTGGCGTAACACACGCCTGCCGGGGCGGTTCCAGTGGGAGAAGGCGGCACGCGGACAGGATGGAAGGCTTTTCCCTTGGGGCGATGAGTTCGAACCGCACTACTGCAATTGTCCCGAACAACACGGTTGCATATACGGCGCAGATATGGTGAAGTCCCACAGCGAGTTATTTATCACTCGAGTCGATCAACATCCGCACGGTGCAGGCCCCTGCGGAGTTGAAGATATGGTCGGCAATACTTGGGAACTGACGCGATACATCCTTCCTGAGGGGGGAGGCCGCCCCCAACTGGCTAGGATGGGGGGCAGTGCTGCTGAAGGCGGGATGAACCTGACCACTTGTTTTATAAACCGTATGGAAAACGCTGTCGATGGTCGGTTGGAGGGAGGGAACCATCGTGTTGGTGTGGCACACCGTGTTTTGCCTCCTCTGACCGGATTTCGGGACGTCATTGAACCCGTCCCGGCACCACCCTACAGGCAGGGCTTTGTAAGATTGGACAAGGCTGACTTGAAGCTTGAATGGTCTTCCGATATACATCTGCCATACGATGCTTATATAGCCCGCTATCAGGTTTCCAATGACGAATATTCCGAATTTATTCGCGATAAGGGACGGTCCCTGCCATGTCATTGGTCGGAACATGATGAATGGTTTTTCCCGTATCATTTGCGTTACCATCCTGTCGTGAACGTTACTTATGAGGACGTGATAGCTTTCTGTCAGTGGAAAAGCAGCAAATTCGGGATCAGATGCCATCCACTAACTGAATCTATATGGCGTCTTGCCGTACATCAAACTCATCCGGGATCGGGTGGACGGCCTCGGAAATACCCATGGGGGAACGATTACAGTATAGGCCTTTGCAATCATCCCTCAGCTGGTTATGGGGAGACCCTGCCGGTATTTGCATTGCAGGGGGGGCGAAGCTTGTGCGGTGCATTGAATCTTATGGGCAATGCGGCCGAATGGGTTTCCAAGGGGAAAACGGCCGGCGGAAGCTGGCTCCACGGAGTTCAATCTCCGGGAAATTTTATTGTAAGTGGGGCCGAGGCGGGTCCGGATGTCGGTTTTCGGTATTTCACATACGATGCCCCGGATCATCACGATCAACACAGCAACTATTAATTCCATCTAGGCATGCTTGCAGCGGATAGGAGATGTTTCATGAAAATTTATAT
Organism: Planctomycetota bacterium; assembly: GCA_018400625.1. Taxonomy (GTDB): domain Bacteria; phylum Planctomycetota; class Brocadiia; order SM23-32; family SM23-32; genus PUMZ01. The sequence continues at coordinate 15,858 of JAGYMJ010000336.1, read as the reverse complement.
TCTCAGTATCGGTGTTAATGATTATGGCGGACAGATTGCTATTCCCAACCTGCAATGCGCCGTTAATGATGCTGTTGCCGTTTTTCGCACCTTTCGCAACTATTACAATGCGGATGGAGCGCTCCTGTGTTCGGATCAGATCGAGTTAAAAAGCACAGAAAAACCATTAAATGTAGGATTGGGAACACGACAGGATATCCTCGAGGCAATCAACAACACAAGGCGTTTCCTTGAATCGAAAGACCTGTTTGTGTTCTTTTTCTCGGGCCACGGCATCCAGGAGAACCCCGGGTATATACTTCCGCATTCCGCCGAATACGGCCGACCGGGGACCTATCTGATGTACCGCACTCTTTTCGGAACACTTTCGACACTCCCCTGTGAAAAATTTGCATGTTTTTTAAACTGCTGCTATGCGGGACAAGCTGCTGCGTCAGGAGCTATGCCCGGCATGGTGGTTCCAAAGAAAAGGGCCGTCCTGTTTGCAGCTACCGATGATCGTACAGTGACTACCGATCACTTACCTGGAGATGGCAACGGCTGCAGTCCATTTTCAGAGGCTCTGGTAGAGTATCTTCAGGGGGTGAGCCCGGGCGTTTCATTCAGCCCGGAGGCCCTTCAGAGTCAGCTTGAAAAAGATGCTCATCATGATATCATCATTGACGGCCGCAATGTTACGGTAAGACCAGTGTTTACTTCTACTGTTGAGGCAATAGGTTCCGGACTCCCTCAATTTCAAATTCAACGTCCGGGCTTCAGGCTGGATTTCGATCCTGTGCAGCACTGCATGACGGGCGAAACGCTGCGTGTGCCAGTGAGAGTGCATGATGTCGCCGGTGAGAAAATCGTGATCAAGGCCGAATCACAATTGACCGGATTCGAACCTTTAAAAATGGAAGTCATCGATGATAGTGTATTAGAAATGCGCTTTGAGTATCCGGGGCAATTCGGCATATCTATTATTGCGAATAGTTCTGATGCAAACAAGATAGCAACCCGGACGTTGACCGTTAATGTCCGGCAAGGAGAATCTCCCCCTTTAGAATTGGAAGAACAAGCGTTGCCGCCGTGTCAATTCGGAACACAATATGAAGCATATATTCGGGTCTTCGGCGGTTCTTTACCTTACCATGTTGAGATGGAAGGGCTGCCGGGCGGGTTGCAATACATGATGAAAGATGAAACGACCATACGCCTTTATGGTACGCCGTCCGATCAGGAAGGGCCAGTAGTTCATATGCTGAAAATCAGTGTGAAAGATGGGTTCGGTCAACAGTGCCTGGACAACAAAAGGCTGATAGTCTATAAACCCGAAAGCTACTGTATGATAAAGTCCGGAGAATACGTGGTCGGTTGCAAGAAGGACAGAGAAACCATCCAGGCTATTAGTAAAATTTTACGCCCCAATTTTCAGCAAATTGCCGCCCGTTACCGAATAGATCCTGAAGCGCTTGAAAAAGCGACGGGAAACGTTGCCACAAGTGAGGCGGCACGGCATCTTGACGGAATAGTTGCCGTCAGTCCGTATTCAAAAGTGCATGTGAGAAAGTACCTCATCAAAAAATATCCCGTTACCAATAAAGACTGGCTGTGTTACCTGGAAGTTAAAGACGCCCCACATATACCTCAATACAATTGGCCGCCCCAGGAAGATGATCTTTTAAAACCTGTGACCGGCATCAGCTTTGAAGCGATATGCGATTACTTGCAGTGGAAGGGAACACGCTTACCGACGGCGCGAGAATGGCAAGTCGCAGCCGACGAAGGGAAGGGAAATCTTTTTCCCTGGGGCGATGAGTTTGAGGGTTCTCAATGCAATATGCTGGACGGGAAAGTGGAGAAGGGCCTCGTCAAGGTTGATACCTACGATGTGACATATCAAAGCCCAACCGGCACACGCGATATGGTCGGAAATGCAGCGGAATGGGTTGAACGAAGGGTGTATTGGCCCCAAAAACGCTCCTTTGCCCAAGTTTTTCGGGGGGGATCGTTCCGCGATTTTCCGGTTTACGGGATTATATCACACGACAGCCGGGAAGTCGGAGTATTGTTTGGAATGGATGAGGATAACGGTCAGATTGGAGCAACAAGTTTCGACTGGTTGGGATTCAGGGATGTCATTGAACTCGACCTTTCGACCGACATGCAGCAAACCGTCGTGCAAATCCCGGCTTGTGACGTACAGTTGGACGCGAATGTCACCAAACATGTTTCGGCGTTCCACATGGCCCGCTATGCCGTCAGCAATTTGGAATACTGGGGTTTTGTGCGATCCAGCGGGCATCGACGGCCTTTAGATTGGGAAATGCATGGCGATGGTCTGCCTTTTCCGCACCATAAGCGGCATCTGCCGGTTGTCAATGTCAGTTATCTTGACGCCCATACATTCTGCCTGTGGAAATCTCGCAAGGAAGAAGCCGTCTATCGCCTGCCCACCGCCCGGCAGTGGCTGGCGGCCCAGCAGGGAGGTGAATTTCGACGGTTCCCCTGGGGCCGTGATTTCAACCTGCAATTCTGTAATGCCATTGACTCCGGATGGGGAAAGAGATTAGCCGTGTTTGAATTGGACGAGGGGCAAAGCAAACATGGGGTATATAATCTCGTAGGCAACGTGTACGAATGGGTCTCACCGCTGGAACTGCGCGGAGGAAGCTGGTTAAAAGATTGCAATCAGATGGCTGAAACCGGATTCTGTGCAGGTGTCAGGAACGACAAGCACGCGGCCGATTTTCTCAAGGGCGACGTCGGTTTCCGCTACGTCAGGTTGGAAGCTCCACCGGAGAAGGAGAACGTTCGTGAATAGAAAAGATCAATCCAAACGTATAAGTAGATATAGAAAAAAAAGTGAACCTTTATATCAGTAATGGAGTTTGAATATGCCCAAAGCCAAAGCAAATGATCGAAATAAGGCCGCCACTTCCAGAAAAACCACAGTCAGGCCGGAACGCTCTATTATTGCCCGTTCGGCGGGTTTACTATTGACATCGGCCTGTATTGCTTTCCTGTCAGTGATTATTCTGTATTCTTTCCATGGGATTCTCTATCGTGGTGCAGGCGGTGAAATAATCCCTGATTTGCCGGCCGAAATTACCTTCCGAGAGGCTCTGAGTGACGTTTATCCCGAATTGTCACAAGAAGAACTCAATCGTATCTCGGGAGCCAAAATCGGGACGAAACTTTATGTTTCTCACACGACTTTTTCCTATTGGTTTTCTCAACTTATAATAAACGGATGGGTTCCTTATGCCATACTTTTTGCGTTTCTTACGGGTTTGCTCTACTCGCTCGGTGTCAGTATGTTTAAATTAACTCCATCGTGGCATCGTTCGCATGCGAAAGATAGATTCGAAAATATTGCAGAACAAATATCCGAACTACGACAAAGCGGAGTCGAAAATTTTCAGGAGATTATCAAAAATCTTAATGGAGAATGCCTGTTTATCAACCGTCTTAAAAAGCTTCAAAAACACTATGTGCGGGAGCCGGACCGACAGCTTTGCAGGGAGGCTAATAATGCCTATTCCCAGGCGGAACAGACGGAGGTGGTTTATACCCTCCTGCCTCTTGGCTTTTTGGAATTTATATTACCTATTCTGGGATTCATCGGCACAGTGCTTGGTGTCTCGCAAGCCGTCGGAGCTTTGAGATGGGGGATGTATAATCTGTTCCAGTCGGGTGAACTGGATCAGACGGTCGTCGGCCAGTTCCTGACAGGGTTCGACGGCCTGGTGCTCGCTTTCATGACCACCCTTTTCGGCCTCCTCGGACTCGCACTTACCGCATTATTTCGTTTTCACCTGCGGCGCAACGCTATGGCGGTTATTGCAAAAATCGATAAATGGAGTGAGGAGGTGATCAACCTGCTGCCCTCTCAAAGCATGCTTGACGTCATTGTCGAGGGGTTGGTTGTATGCGACGAAAACGGCAACCCTGTACGGGACGAACAGCGGCATCTTATCCCCAGACTGGCCGGCTTGCTGACTAAAACGGATGAAAACGGCATGCCACAACGCAATGAAAAAGGGATGCTTGACCCGCTTCTGGCTGAACTTGTTGAGTTAAATCACACGACATCCCGAGGGATTATCGTGCATGATGACCAGGGGCGGCCGGTATGTGATGAGCGCGGTCAACCCATTCCCCGCTGGACCGAGACGCTGGTGGAAACCGATGAAAATGGGAATCCTCTTCGCGATGAACATGGACGTGTTATCCCGAAGCTGAACGCCATTAATGAATCGCTTCAAAGGGGATTATTTGAACCATCCGAAGAGGGCGAGGCTCCCGTCCCTGCGCTTTCCGGTGTTCGAAGCATGATTGAAATAGCCACTGAAGCAACATACGGCATTCACAATGCACTGATGAAACATATTTATCAAATTGTAGGATATGATGATAAAGACCAGTACACTAAACTCACCGTTTACTCAAAAGATGAGGAGACCGGAGAAACTCATTCCGTGGAAGTTCAGGGGCGTTTGCGCTCGGAACGACAGCATACTGAACTCATGGCAACAATGCACATACTCTCCGAAGAGATTATCGAGAAAATCGGCTCCCCACAACTGACTCACCAGGAACCTGGCGAGCAGGTCGAACCAGGTGTTACCCCGACGGATGTTATCCCGCTTGGACGCCTTGTGATCCAGCCCGCCGAAGAGTCGGTAGAAGATATTGCAGCGGGCAATGCGGCGTTTGCCGTCGTCCGATCAGACGGCCAAACAACATCGGAAGCCGAGTTGATAGCCGGATACTATGAAGCGGTAATGGGCGAGTTGCGTCCGCGCGAAAATGATCGTAACCGCCTGCCCATGGCCGTGGCCGCCCTGGGATTCTTTAGCAATGACGGTAAAGAATCGACCCGGTTCGGGGCATTCCTGCCTTTTGCTCCCCACGACCCCTGGCTGCATTACGGCACGCAAGAGCTTCTGCCGGCCGAACCGCTGGTGAGGTGTAATTCTTCCTTCTTAAGCGACTATGAAATATTGAGCTCAAAAATTGCCTGCATGCCAATCAACGACCGGCAGCTGCTGTTGTGCCTTGCATGTAAACGCGACAGCGGAGAGACGAGCCTTTTTACCATACCAACCGACGGCGAAGACAAAACCCCAACCTCCCTGGCCGATTCTTTTGAAGGCGAACTTCTTGCTGAAAGCGTTTTGCCCGGGGAAGCTTATGCCTTTGCTTTCCGGTCTCAGAACATGACTGAAACCGTTCTGGTTCGATGCGAACAGGAAGAACCCTCGATTGTGCGCATTCACAGTAACGATAATCCAGGCGCTTTGGCGTTCGACACAAAGGGCCGACTGCACTACACAACTATAGATAGTGAAGTCGGGGTGGTGGATGAGGAGGAGAAGTCACTCAATATCGAATTCGAGCTGGACCGTCCCATGCAATTTAACCATATTGCCTACTCAAGTAATGGGGCCGTTTACCTTGGTTCCCCTGAATCGGGAGAACTCATTATCGTTCATTGTAATAATAGCGGTGACGCCCCCCCTGAATTCAAGAGCGCCGTCTATCCAAGGATTATCACCAATGTGACTTCCACACCGGATGGTCGCTATGTTTTCGTGGGCTGTGCAGACGGCAGCGTTTATTGCCGAAATGGTTGAAAAAATGATTATTGTGAAAAAAATCAGAGGTGAAAATAATGAGTAATGTATCGCTTGTGCTGAGTGGCTCCAAACCGAGAATCGGGGTCTGTCCCGACATTCACAAGCCGCCGCAGCTGCTCGAAAATATTGTTGATATTGATTTGCCCGAAACAATCGCCGTACGGCGCGGCGACGGTACGCTGACGGAGCCTGTTCATGTTGACCGAATTTTACGCCTGCTCAACGAAGATGCCGTGAGAAAAGAGAAGGCATTATTTGTCCATGTCCCCGATGAAAAGCATTCTTTCGGTTCAAATTCGCGACCTTTCCCCCGTGATTCAAGGCTCAGTGATAAAAACCTGACGAGGGCCTTTGCAAAATATCTGGCGAACCTGGTCAAAACATTGCGGAAATCTGTCGAAGTCGATGCCGTTACCATGGGAGGGGTGGATCACCTTATCCTGGGCCTTCCCCCGTACATTTCCGCCCCGGCTCACAAGAAGCTCGAAACAATAGGGGATTTCTTTAAAAAGCTGCGTATCACGATAGTGCCGTACCATGCCTCGGTTATGCTTTTTCACGGTAAAGGCAAGATCGAAAAAAATCCGTTCATCGATGTGAGCTGGGACTCTGAACTGCATATCGGACGTCGCAGCTTCCCGCAAGGAAGTGTCGATGATATGGCTTTCATCGGCAATGACAGCATACTGAAAACGGTCTCTCATCAAGGTTGGCATAATGACTTGTCACTATGGTTGATTGACAAGTACAAAGACAATATCCGTGAGAATGTCCAGTGGGGGAAAAAACAGGAGTTGAAATTCCGCAGGTGGGCGAAAAATGTCACCGGGAAGCTCCTTGAAGCGCTTCTCAACGGTGAAAAACAATTTCCTGTCGAGTATGGTGAATGGAATGATACTGTTTGTCATAAAGATATGAAGAATCTTACGGCTTCATTACTCCATGCCCCCGCTAATTATTTAAGGGCCGCATTGCGCGACCATGGAGCCAACGAAAGGACGCTGATCATTTCACACGGCAGGATGTTAAATTATCACGTTATTGAAAGCATGTTCAATGATGTCTTTTTAGAATTCGGCGTAATTAACCTGGAAGAAGATACGGATGTGCAAGCTGCGTTAGGCGCGTTTCTCTTGGCGAAACCTTCCCCCTGCGTTCCTTACGATTGCGGTGTGCTGGTGCGCACCTTCGGCGAGCATGAAGGGGTTGGTACGTTGGTTTTGCTCCGCGGTTCGCCGGTCGGTACCAGGTCTCATTCGCGCACTTTCAACATGCTAAGACATGAGAGCCAGAATGTAGAAGTGTTTTTTTACACGCGTCAGGTCGATTTTGTCAACTCGAAAGTCAACTATAAGTTTGCAAAGAAAAAAGTGCGTTTTGCCCCTGATCATGACGCGTCCGGCACGACAAGATTTTATGCCTCTATGAACCTGCAGACTGATGATGGAGGCCGGGTCAATGCTGTTCGGACCGTTTTGCACGATGAGATCAGCGGGAACTCCTATGATTTCCCCTCATTACCTTTTACAGGTGGTTCAAAGGACATAGCAGCTATCCGCCGCGGTAATTCCAGTAAGGAAGCACAAAAATGGCGCCGTAAAATTGCGGCCGTCTCTGGTTCAAAACCCCAGTGGTCCATTCGCCAGTGGGAAGAAGCGATGGAAGATAAAAATAATAAGGACAAAATGACGCGAGATGATTATATATTTTTCATATTTGAGCTTGATATGATTACGCACTTAAGGGACTTCAGTTTATTTACCTGTCCGCCTGAAGAGTTGCAAAGGCGCGGGCGGAGTCATGCGTATGATCAGATGGTCGAACTGGCGAATCAGGTCGGAGGCGCGAACGTCAGTGCATGGCGTCGTCATTATACTCAACCCACCCGGGACAGCGCTATGCCCCGGGAATTCCAAAACAGTGTTTTCCAGGACGCCGTTGATCGACCGAAGCTCCAGGACAGGGCGGAAAAACTGGCCGAAAAATACAATATCGTTTGTATGAAACCCGAAGTGATGAATGTCGATTGGGATAAAACGATGTTTGCAAACTCGAAATAATGGGGAATGGATGTGAAATCTAACAAAAAACGAATCAAGACGGCTCTTGAAAAATTCATGAAAAACGGTGATTTAAACACGCTGTTACACAAAATTGCCGGGGATGATGATGAATCGAACCCGCTTGCGGTCCTTCAACACGCTCTTCAAACCGTCGAAGACCCGAAGCTCCGGGATACGATTGATCATGTCGCATGGGCGGTCGCCAACGAATGCCCAGTGAGCATAAAACCACCAAAAGAGAAATTGGACCGGATAGAGAAAGCGGCCGTCCGTGAATACGGTCCTTCGATAAGCGGAGTGCTTCCTGAAATGCGTGATTTTGCGTCAGACATTCTCTCCAGTAATGAACCGCAGATGGATTCGCCCCCAACAGTTAATGCCGTCGCTGCGGCGATAGGACTGAAAGCGCGGGGAAAATCCGTCCCCATCGGAGTCTCACCTGACGATGCCGGAGGAGAAAAACAGTTTTTTTCTACCGATTGTGAAAAATGCGGTGGGGCGGAAAATGGAATGGGATACCTGACGTGCGATCGGTGCTGTGAACGTGCTCGAAAAGATTGTGGAGAAGGGATACTCCGTGAACATCTTCTTAAAGATTTTTCTAAAATGTATCCCGAGCGTATGGGGCAAATCGACCTGGCGGCAACTTTGGCCAATATAATGCCCGACATGGAGCGCCACATCGATCTGGATGCGATTCCAATGGGCATGATAAAAGATACTATTGACAATAACCCCGGCAAGTATGGGTGCTCAGTATGTAGGAATGAACCGGTAAAAGAATGCACTTGCTCGATGAGAGTCAAAATTCCTGAAGAGTTAAAAAACAATTGGATTACCGAAGGCATTCGCCCCGCTACGGGTGAAACTTTTTATGCCGTTTTACTTGTTGAACAGAAATGACCGCTCGTTATTCAACTTTTTAAAAAGGAGAAAGAAATGGCTAAGGGACCTTTATTTGAGGAGACGGGACAGGGAAATATGGTTTCACCGCTTGTTGATGTTGTTATGAATCTTATGATCACTTTCTTTGTATTTCTGATCATCTATATGGTTGTTGTACTTCCGGACAAAGACGATTACGTGCCCCCCGATTTTGTCCGTACCTCTGTTGAAAAGTAAAAAATTGGCTAAGGAGACATCTTAATGAAGCCATTTAGCGCTATAATACCGGGATTTCAAAAGTTAAAACTCGGCTGTAGTTTCAGCCGTCGAACAGCCCTTTTTCTGTTGATTCTTCCCTTTTGTGTGGGGTGTGGACAGGATGAACAGAGACATGTTCTCAGTGATCGCTCAACAGCCGGTCAAGAGAAAAAAGAAGATATACCATTTGAAAGACTTCAGCCAGAAAACGCGCGTAAAAGTCTCGGCGAGGTCTTGTTTGCTGAAAAGTTTGAGCGTGTGTTGAGCAGCCACAAAGGTGTAAGTCGGTCGCATATGGTCAAACGCGCTTACCTCATCCCCAGGGATGAGAAAGGTAAAGCGAACCGTTCCGCAGCTATCGAGGCCTTCATTGACCGAGCTTCTACAGAAGATAAAATCATTTTTTCGGAAGTGGGAGAATTGAGTTTAGATACCAATGGAATACTCGAAGGCCAAATTCGGAACGGATCGGAAGAGCAGTGGAATTATGGTGCCTATCTTGAGCTTGAGGCCATTGTTTTCGATAAAGAATTGCAAATGGTACCGGATGAATCACTGGTCGAACCCTTTGAACTCCCGGCATCCCGGCTTGATGAAGGGCCTTCAAGTGACAAAACTCCGGTTTCAACGCAGCTATTCTTCCACAGAGAATGGGTATTTGACCGGGAAGGACTGCCGAACTCGGAGACTTCGCGGAGAACAGATGCACATTATGCGGCTAAGAAATGGTTTTCCATTCTGTTTCTGTCCAAAAATCGCCCATATGATCCAGAAAAAAAACCTCTTTTAGCCTTTGCCGCTGAACAAGTTCAAGCGGCCGAACAGTTTCCCATAACACTGCAGGTATCTGTTTTCGGAGGTATCGAACCGTACGAATTCCGGGTAAGTGCATTGCCGTCGGGGCTGAAATGGAACGATGATTTCAGGGCTATAGAGGGGACACCTAAAAACGCTGGAGAATATCAGGTCATCATTGAAATCAAAGACGCACAATTCCCCACCGGAGAATGGGATCAGGCCCGTAAAGCCCGTAAAACATTGGGCAACCCATATCATCAACTATCGGTTTTGTTTGACATACAAGGGCCTGTTGAGGCTGAGTTGATTCTGCCTCATTTCTCCCGAAAAGGTGAACATGTATCGGGGATATGCGTTGTAAGTGGAGGGGTGGGGCGCGTCTCTTTCCAAGGAGTGAAGATGCCCCCAGGAGTGCGCATAGACGCCCATACGGGAAAGATGTCCGGAAGACCGACGAAGAAAGGCAATTTTGAGGTTGAAGTGCATGTCATAGCGGCTGCTGCAGACGAAAAGGAAAGGGAACCGGTAATAGCGCTGGGGGAATGGAAAGTGATAGCTCCGTTTCCCACCCCATCATTAAAATGAAAAAAGAGGATCCTAAAATGAGTAAATATGTTATAACGAATCATATTCCGAACATAACGTTCCGGTCACGGATATATTGCCTCTTCTTCCTTCTTATATGCATCATTCCCGCAGGTGCCGATGCCGCCAGAGAACTTCCTCCCGCCCGTGTCGGAGAAGTTTATGAATATGTTGTCGACTATACGGGCCTTGTTGAGCCTGTCTATGCACATTGGGACAGATTGCCCGATTGGTTGGAGGCCGATGGTCATGTTTTGAAAGGAGTGCCTAAAGAACCCGTACGGGACCCACAGAGATTCTCCCTGAGATTGAGAGGGCAGATGGGCAGGGTGCTTGCCGGTGATTTTTCGCTACGCATTTTACCGGCCGTTCGCCCACTTCAACTGGAAAAAAAACAACTGCCACCGCTACCTCAGAATGAGAGGATGAACATATCTCTCAGTGCCGGCGGTGGCGAAGGGAACCTGCACTGGGATGCACGGTGGAGAAAGAAAATCCCCGGCCTTGAAATTGAGATAAATGAAACGGAAGGTTCATGTCGTTTAGTGGGGGAGCCGGAGCGTGATGGGAAATTTCAGTTGCATATTACTGTCAGCGATGAAACCGGGGCGTCGGACAGCTACGAATTTGAAGGTGCCGTGCGGCCTTTTGCCGTACCGCTCCATATTGTTGAACCCAACCTGCCCGAAGCTACTTGCAACGCCCCTTTTTATTCAAGGCTGATTGCTGAAGGAGGGCGGCCACCGTATCAATGGGACATCCGGTGGACGACTTTGTCTCCACCGGGTATTACAACCAACAGTGACGGCACCATTACCGGTGAGCCTGCCAAACTCGGGCAATTCCCCTTTACCGTTAAAGTCCGAGATTCCCTCGGAGCTGAAAGGCAGGAAACCTCAACCTTGAGAGTTGAACCACCGGCATGCCAACCGTTCATCGTAAAAACTGAACTTCCGGAAGTTATTGTTGGACAATCTTTCACGGCGACCCTTTCCTGCGAAGGGCTGAAAGGGGATGCAGAATGGACGATATCAGGTGGGCCCTCCTGGCTGAATTGGGATGTTTCGGGAAACGTAGCCTGCCGCCTGTCCGGGATTCCGGATACGGAGGGCACCTGGCATATCAATGCAAAAGTTTCGGTGACATGCCCGTCAAAAACGACTTCCGGTGTTATTACAGAGGAAGTTGCCACCGATTCCCGGGAGTTCGTTTTGACCGTTCTCCCTGAAGATATCGAGCCCCTTCGGATCATTGAACTGCAGCCGCCGGTTGCGGTGGAAAACTTGCCTTATCAATTTCTTTTTACAGCGAAAGGCGGGCATGCGCCCGTGAATTTCACTTTCACCGGCAACCTCCCCGAAATGCTGAAGACCGACCGGGAAGGACTCATCCGGACGGATAAAATGTCCACATCGGGATGGTTCCCCTTTTCAGTTTTAGCGGAGTCCGAAGACGGCCAGAAAAAACGTTTTGACACGGCATTAAGTGTCATTCCCGCCGATGCACCACCATCGCTTGATATGAGCGATACAACGCAGTTCAATGTGTTATACTTAAGAAAATCCCATATCCCGCTCTCCGTCAAGGGGGGCATTCCGCCTTATACGATCGATTTCGAGCCAACACGCGGACTCAACTTGTGGTCCTCGGGAAACGGCGCTGATATCGCTGTCCGTCTAAAAAATCCGTGGGGTGCCCGTGCTGCAGTCAATGTTACGGATAGTTTAGGGCATACCGTTACGGGGTCCATAATTATTCGTCCAGTCGTACCACTTGAATATTTTTTTCCCGTCTTGTTGATAATATTGCTGATATGGCAGTACCGAAAAAATTGTAAAAATGAAGATAGTCTGTGAAAAAACAGTTGTATTGTTCAATGAATAATATTGGGGTGATTTATGCACACGGACAGAGAAAAAGCTCATTTCTTTTTTGATCTTGGCGCATGCACATTCCACCTCACCCCGGTAACCATTTTTAAGTGCTCTCTGGCCGGTGAACGTCGAGTCCGTGGGAACAGAAAAGAACTGCTGCAATATACGCGGTTCAGAGATTGCTTCCTCCCATTTTTGCTTTCAATCGGCAACAATTATGATCCTCATTTTTTCGCCATGGCTGCACAAGAACGTATTGATTCTATTGTAAGAAGAGAGTCCCTTGATTCCCCGCTTGTCAACTCGCATGTCCGGCATATCATGGGTATTCTTGATAGTGATCTCTACTTGCAGAAAGTCCATGCTTTAGCTTTAAAATATGGGGAAGCCATTTTAAAGTGGTTTCGGAAAGAAGACCCTATTCTGATCCAAAAGTCAATGGAATACATGCAATCCTATGGCGTTTCTCCTATGCTTCACGTTTTGGGTACCGTTGGTAACCTGGGAGCCGGTATTGCCGGCCAATACCAGCCGAGCTTGCATACCGTAGCCGTGCAGTTGGATGCTATCGAAGGTAGGGAAAACCCTACAATTTCGTTCCTTGATGTCATTCTTCACGAGCAGGTGCATGCACTTATTAATCAGAACTTGAGCTACGATCCGTCGCGATGTGAACTGAGATGGCTTCATGAACTGGCTGCAATTACTACAAGCCATGAGGCCATTTGTCAGGCCGGCAAGGATCTGCAACAAAAAAAAGAGATAGAAAGGGCATGCCGTGCGTTGCGAAAAAGACAACGTTATGGGAAGCTGGCGCAAAGTGTAATTGACTGCATGCCCGACCGCCTTATTGCCTGGAAAATATGGCAGGATATCTTTTCCCTGCCTGTTGAAATGAAAAAACATTATGCGGAAAAGAAAGTTCTGGCCCCTATACTTTGGGAACGCGGTTGGAAAAGCACTCTACCAATTAGCTACGGTCGCCGGATGGCGTAAAAGATGAGAAAGACTCACTGAAAAATGGAAAAAGGAACAATGCGTTAGTAACAATATTATTTCTATTGGCCTGTAAAGGAGGTTGTTATGACATCAAATACCACATTGCGGGAAGGAACTTCACAATTTGAACAGGAAGCGGAAAGAAACAGTATCCGTTTTTTCTTCACCACATCTCTTGGGCGATCTATTTACGACAAGGAATTATCTTTTGACATATACCTCCGCAACGGTTTTCGCATACTCGGCATCCCTCCATATGTATCTTTTGATGCTATTTCCCGCGCAAAAGGACGTATGCAAACGTTGGCAAAACTCAATCCTGAAGTGCATCCTAAAACTATAATTCGTACTGGTTACGATGAGAATTTCACACCTGAGGCAGCATTCGATTCCGCCGCCAGGCTTAAAGACCCTAGGTATAGATTTATTTGTGAACTCTTCTGGCCCCATCTTTCCGAAGACCTGTTTTCCAAGATTCGGGAAAAGAAGCACCTCGGGGAATCGGGCCTTATCCAGCCCCTAGGCGCTTTAGTACAAGAGGCCGAACCCCGAGATGCCGCTCTTGCCAACCACGCACTGGCCGTTTTCTATCACAATCTGGCCCTCACAAACGAAATGGCATCTTTAGCCGATAATGCAAAATGGCGGGGAAAATACTGGAAACTGGCTATCGCTTATTGGGTCGAAACCTTTGATGACGATCAATTCTGGGAATATATGGGGGAACGCGCTGAATTATATGACGACCCACGAATCCGTGTAGAGGACCTCGCGGAAATCCGCCAAAAACTTCCACTGGTTATACTGGCTTTCAATGGAGAGTTAGCGAAACTTCATGCTGAATGCCGCCCTAAATTTTGCAATCATCATCTGGCTTTGCTATGCAAGGCTCGATTTCCTGCTGAATATAAAAAGATGATTTTATCTGAAGCAGTTGCTTTTATAGCCGAAAAGAAACTTAATCCACTCCTCCGAAAAATAGAGAATGAACTGGCCCCGAAGGAAAAGAAGAAGTGGAAAACATTCCGAAAGAAAGCCGATCCCATCATTGAGGAGGCTCAGATCCTACTCCGCTTTTTGACGACGGAGTTGAAGCTTGGCAAAAATGTTGTTAAGCATGCCCATTTTGACAAATTTTGTCGAACTTTACGGGAAAGAATCAATCAGGGTATCGATTATCAACATGACAGTCAACGGGCCATATTTTACAGTATTATTACGACACAAATATTGCTGAAAATGCCCATTTCGGACGATTTACGTCGGAATTTGAACGGGGCTTTACGGGAGGAAACCCAGGCGCTTTACAGTGATTTCAACCCGCCCGCCAATCTTGATGTAACTCGTTGTTGGTTCCTGCCCGAAGAAAGCGCCGTACCGGAGTCATCTATCCTCCTGCCCGTTTATAAGATAGAAAATGTAAGGGGAGCTCAGGTTCGTTGGGCGTCCCGCTCCGTACTCGTGCCGCGTTCGCCTATGGCGAAATCAATTCATACAAAAAAACATTGGAAACAAAACTCGTTGAATGAGTATAACAGCCCGGCAGCAAGAAAATTAAAAAGAAAGATAGAAGATGAAAAGAAACGCTGCAAAGATGATATAGAATCGCTAAAAAAAGAGCAAGAAGTCATCATTGAAAAGACGAAAGAAAAATATAATGCGGATTATGTGGAGCTCGGGAAAAAGATAAGAAAAGAAAAAAAAGCCGTCGCCCCAACCGTAGCGGCTATTGAAAAAGAGCATAATGAACAGGTCAAACAGATAAAAGCCAACCATAAAGCGGAGATTTCACGCCTTAATAAAGATTATTCAACCCGTATAGATGAAGAAAAAATGCAATTGGCAAATGTCAAGGAAAAACAGAATCTGGGCAATATTTTGACGTTTGAAGTACCGGTACTGGCAGTTGGCGCATCATTTGTTGCATTCATGGCCTTTTGGTTTGATGTTCCGGCCCTGATCGCCATGGAATTTACCGTTCCATCTGCTGTGGGAGTGGGAATTGGCGCGGGGCTGGGTGTTCTATCAGGGATTGCGGTTGGATTGTTTAGACATCGTTGGCCTGTTTCGCGCCAACAAAAAGTTCTTTCTTCTCTTATGGACGCGAAAGAAAACCAACTAACTCAATTAAATGAAAAATACGATAATTCAATCCGGGAAGCTCATAAAACAGCTAAGGATGAAACGAATAAAGCATATTCCGATGTCACAAAACTAAAATCAAAGCGGCAAAAAATAAAAGCTAAGGCAAAGGCACAAGTGAAGGAAAAAAAAAAGAAAATTGCCGACAAAATCAAAAAAATTGAGAACAAATCCGAAAAGCACGTAGAGATACTGCAACAGCAAATCGTCGGACTTTTTAAACCGAAAAGCAAACGTGCAGCCAAGAAATTTCCAGCGTATAAAAAAGCAAAGAAAGAAGGGTTCAGTGATGGAGATAAACCTTCTGACAGCGAAATCCAAGAAAAGATTCAGCTTGAAGTCGAAAAATTCATGAATTCACTTGACCCGTCCGAGAAGGCTAAAATCCAGATGCTCATGATGGTCTCCGGAAATGACCAAGGGGCGGAATTCTTGGGAGCACTGATGGGGATGAGTAGGAGTGAAAGAAAGCGAGTATTGAATGATCTTCCAGGATTATAAGATTTTTTTTAGAGGAACTTATTATGTATTTTGATTATCTTTTAGCTATCGGACGACAATATCTTTTTCCTCCTGAGTTCCGTATCGAGTTTGCTAACGGAAGGGGTTTGGATGAGGCTCTTTGTGGTATCG
>JAGYMJ010000335.1 GCA_018400625.1 Planctomycetota bacterium | reverse complement strand
CACAGGGCACGGTGGTGATCAAGTGAGACGGGGTTTACTGAATATTTACCTTTTATTTTCACTGCCTCTAATCACGGGAGCTTATTATGGTAGCCTTTATCATTGCACTTGTTGTCATTATGATCGTATTGTTGGCCGCGCTTGCCATCATGGCCGTCAGCATCTACAACCAGTTGGTGAAACTTCGTAACCGTTATGAAAACTCTTTTGCCCAGATTGATGTTCAGCTCAAACGGCGTTATGACCTCATCCCCAATCTGGTCGAGACGGCCAAACGTTACATGAAGCATGAGCAGGAAACTCTGCAAGCCGTCACCGAAGCACGTAACATGGCGGCAAAAGCCAACCAGCAAGCCGCGGGGCAGCCCGGAGAACCTGAAGCGATGAAGAAACTTTCTCAGGCGGAATCCGGTCTTTCCAGCGCTTTAGGACGTCTCTTTGCCGTGTCTGAATCCTACCCCGACTTGAAAGCCAATGAAAACATGATGCAGTTAAGTGAAGAATTGACCTCCACCGAAAACAAAGTGGCTTTTGCGCGCCAGGCTTACAATGACGCGGTGATGAACTTCAACATAGCGCGGGAAAAATTCCCGAACAACATCTTCGCCAATCTTTTCAATGTCGGCCCCGCCGAATTGCTGGAAATCGAAAAGCCTGAAGAACGTGAAGCGGTTAAGGTTGAATTTTGATCCCGGCTTTTTTAAGCCCTCAGTGACCACGTTGATTGGGGGGGGGCTACCGCCGGGCTTGTCCCGGCGGTAACGTGTTTTACTGAATATTTACGATATGTCATATAAGTCCTATACGACGCATATAAAGCGAAGATATCGCGAATTATGCAGCAGGCTCTAAAGTTGAAGAAACACAACAGGAATTTACGTATGGATTTTTTTGAACATCAGGACGAAGCAAGAAAAAAAACGAAATTGCTGGTATTCTATTACTTTTTGGCAGTTATTCTCATCATTGCCGCAGTTTACGCCATCGTTTCCATCGCTCTGATGTATGTCGAAGCAGATCAAGAGACTGCAACGGCAGAAACATTCAGATTTTGGCGTCCGATAATACTTCTCTGGACCGCATTAGGTGTAGTCGCCGTGATTGGATGTGGTTCGCTCTACAAAATATCCTCGCTCTCCGGGGGCGGCAAATCGGTTGCTCAGTTAATGGACGGCCGTTTGGTTGATTCTGATACGAAAGACCCGCAGGAGCGGCAACTGCTGAACATTGTGGAAGAGATGGCGATCGCCTCGGGCATACCGGTACCGCCGGTTTACATCATTGAACAAGAAGGCATCAACGCTTTTGCCGCCGGATTTAACCCTTCAGATGCCGTGATCGGAGTAACGAGCGGCTGTCTGGAAGAGCTTAACCGTGACGAACTTCAGGGCGTGATTGCGCACGAGTTCAGCCATATTCTCAACGGTGACATGCGCCTCAATATACGTTTAATCGGCATACTTTTCGGGATACTTCTGATTGCGGTTATCGGCCGAATTGTTATGCAAGTGGCCTTCTTCTCAGGTTCGGGCCGCCGCCGTACAACCCGAAGCCGGGGAAAGGGCTCAGGGGGCGCGCAACTGGCTATCATCCTTTTGGGCGCTTCCCTGTTCGCTGTCGGCGCGATCGGCGTTTTTTTCGGTCGGCTCATCAAAAGCGCTATCTCGCGACAGCGCGAGTATCTGTCCGACGCCTCGGCGGTTCAATTCACCCGTAACCCGGACGGAATTGGCCATGCGTTGAGAAAAATCAAAAATCATTCCTCCCGAATAAGGTCCGCCCATGCCGAAGAAGCCAGTCACATGTTTTTTGCCGCCGCGCTGAGCAGTTCTTTCCGGGGTTTGCTGGCGACCCACCCCCCTCTTGATGAACGCATCCAACGCATAAACCCCGACTTGAATAAGGAAGAAACTCTGGAAGAGCAGCAAAGGAAAGCTCGCAGGAGAGAACGCGCAGAACAGAAAAAAACACAACAGAGTTCCCCAAAGACCGGAACAATCAGCGGCGCGGGGGCAGCCGATATACTGACCGATCCCGAAAAGCTTATTGATCGTATAGGCAAGCTGGACATTCAAGGTCTTGCGTTTGCCGCAGCGGCGCTTGAAAAAGTTCCCACTACCTTGACTGAAGCCGCAAGAACGCCGCACGGCGCCCGAGCCATTGTCTATTGTCTGCTGATGTCGAAAGAAAAAAATGCTTTTGAAAAACAAAAAGCTTATCTGCAGAAGAATCTGGATGAGCCGACCAGGAACGTGGCCGTTCAATTGGTGAGGGATGTGAAAGACTTGCCGCCGGAGAGCAGAATGCCGCTTGTGGAGATCGCGATGCGCGCCCTGCAGCAACAAAGCAAAGAAGAATACTTGAAATTCAAAGAAACTGTTGAGCAGCTCATAGCCGCCGATCAAAAAGTGAGTATCTTCGAGTTTGCCCTCACCCAAAACCTGATACGCAATCTGGAACCCGTCTTTGGGAAACCGGAAAAAACTAAAGTCTCCTACTATGGCTTAAAATATCTGCTGCCGCAATGCCTTCCTCTTATTGCAATGCTCGCCTATTATGGGAATGAGAACGACGAAGCGCAGGCTGCATCTGACTTTGCCGCCGGAATCAAGAAACTCGGGGCCGACCCCGCTTCAACAAGTATGCCGGACATCGAAAAAGACCCTGTTAAAATATTTGCTGACTCCCTCAATACACTTCGCAGGGCAAGCGGAAAGGTCAAGCAACAGATAATTAACGCCTGCGTGGCAGCCATACTTGGCAACAAAAACGTGACGGTCGAAGAGGCAGAACTGCTGCGGGCGGTGGCCGACAGCCTTGACTGTCCCATGCCGCCACTGACAATGCAAGCGTGAGATCAGGTGAATCACGTGGCATCCCACCGCACCTTGTGTGTCATCCCCACCGTGCCTTGTGCCGGTGGAATGA
>JAGYMJ010000334.1 GCA_018400625.1 Planctomycetota bacterium | reverse complement strand
AAAGGGGGTAAACAAACTTAGAGAAGGTAAAAAAAATGGGGGGAACCTAAGATAATTGATAGAGCTGGGAGATTAGTTCCCAGTAGAACTAAACCTCCGACGACAAATAATAGCAGGGCCCCTTGGTAACTATACCTAATAATATTCCATCTTTTTCGTTTCGAGCTGTTATAAAGCACGTTGAGTAAAAGGGTGCGCATTTCGTCGGTGTAAAACTTAAAGCTCTGCTTCTTATCCAATGCGGCTGGTGAATTCATTGAGTCCTCCGCTTTGTGAATTCCGTATTTTTTTGACCGCCTTTTTTTGCCCCCCCCTCTTATGGGCTGCCCCCAATGTAATGTAGAGATCGTATACAAAAATAAGGAATACAAAACAAAACAAACACATTCTCAAAAATTCCTCTGCGTCACTTCTTATTCCGCTTCCACCATCCTAACCTCTTCTTCACACAGCCCGTAAAGCCCGTAAACCAGTTCGTTGAGTTCGATTTCTTCTTTTTCGATCTGGACGTCGGCGGTTTGGATTTCTGCATCTATCTCGATCAGGCGATCTCTTAGCTGCTCGTGGTCGGTGGTGCGGAGGTTGGTCAGGAGCTTGACCAGTTTCTTCGCGTTGAAACTCTCCGTAAGGTTCAAATCGCGCAGCGCGTGGCGCCATTGGGCCGCTATCAGTTCGGTGTCCGGGTCGTCGTAGCGTGTTAGCACCGGACAACCGTCGATCTTCAGATGCAGCTCGTCTTCGGTGTTTTCGATCGTGAGTAAAGCACCGGCATGCAGGCGGGCGTCGAGTTCTTCATAATGGCCGTCGCGGACGGCGTCACGTTGGCGCTTCGCCCAGGTGCTCAACTCGCGGCCTTTCAGTTCGGACGGCGCTTCGGGCGATTTTTTCCAATCGGTGACCGTGCCGATGTCCGCCCAGAGCCAGCGGTCCTGACGTTTGTCTTTCTTCGTTTGCGGGCTGTTAAGCCGTTTGTCGAATTTTTGAACCAGATCGCGGCGGCGCGTGTGGAGATCTTGGAGTGTCTTGGCACGTTCTATGACTTCTTCCTTTTCGGATTTGGATGGATCTGGGATGGGTAACGGGGCAAGGTATTGAGTTTCAATATCGTAGAAACCTCCGGACTTGGGGCGAGCTAACATCTGAAAGATAAAATTTAAAAGTTTTGAGTTGAGGAGACCCAATAAATAAAACAAATCGTTTTCACATGTTGGTAATAGGCCATAGACTCGACCTCCTAAAAAACTATATTTCCCTTTCTCATCACAGAAAGCCCGTAGACCTGGTGCTGTTCCTGCGAGAAGGATTTTTGGTTTATCCAGCTTTTTAAGATTTTGAGGACGGCTAAAACAATACCACTCTTCGTCGTCAAACCTTCCGCTTTCCCGATTCCTAAGGTGTTTTTCTTTCTTCTTAAAATGAGTCAAAGTATTTGGATATTTTTCGGCCATTAAGCCTTCCGAAAAAAGTGAAATATTTTTACTTCCCAAGTTGTAGGGGAAAATCAAATGTTTTTCACTTTGCGGTATTTTGTATCTTTTTGTTTCAGAACCAGAAACTAGCTGTTTTAGGATCTTTTTCTCGATGTTTTCTTTTTTTAATGTGCTTTTCCCCAGAACAAATGCAGAATCACAACCTGTTTTTATGCCTTGGAATATTGCTTTTGTCCACTTTTTTTCACCAAGGGGAGCTAACTTTGCGGAAAGACGATGGATCAATTTTCGTGCTGAATTTGGTATGAAATCCCATGCGTCGTTTTGGGGCAATTCATTATATGAAATATTAGCTTCAGGTTCGTCCCAGTTGACATGGGAAATTTCACCATCGGAAGCAAACATGCATAGCACTGATTCCACTGGAGAACCTTCGAAAAATTGAAGGGCTGTATACGTTATGGCTTCTTCAAAAATCTGGTAGCTTTTAAAGTCGATCCATCGGTCCAGTTGCTGTGTTTCTTTTAGTTTTTGTCGGAGTCCACGTCCGTATTCGTTTTTCAGCCAGACGTTCGGCGCTATATACCCCATCCGGCCGCCCCCGTTCAGCAGCTCGATGCCTTTCTCGATAAACGGCAGATACATGTCGAAGTTGCCGGTCTGCGTGCTCTCATACAGCGGCGAGCCGTCCGGGCGCGTTTTCTCCACGAGATATTCGGCGACATCGCTTTGTACCTTAGCAAAGTTTTGGAGCTTTACATACGGCGGATTGCCCACCACGCAGTCGAACCCGCCGCGCGCGAACACCCCCGGGAACGCCGCCCGCCAGTCGAACACGTTGATCAGCTCGCGCTCTTCTTCGCTGAACAGCCCCATCTGACGCTCGCCGCGGTAGAAATCCGGGCCGACCAAACTGTTGCCGCAGAGTATGTTCTCATCCAGCTTCGACAGCTTCTGCCCCGGCCCCGCGGTGTGCATCCAGAGCGCGAGTTTGGTGATTTCGACCGATTCCGCATTGATATCCACGCCGTAGATGTTGTTGGCAAGGATGCTCTTGATGACCGCTTCGGTGTCCCATAGCTGAGTCAAGCCGCTGAGCCTTTCGCGCTCTTTTGCCACCCAGTTGTATTCCTCTTTGAGAAACGTAAGCGCCTGAACGAGGAACGCGCCGGAGCCGCAGGCCGGATCGACAACTTTGAGCTTTTCGAGTATGTCCCGGTAGTCCTGGAGCGCTTTGTCCCAGGAGGAACCGACCGGTGCGGTGTGGCGGCGGTCGTGCAAAAAGACCTTGTACTGTTCCACGTCGTCTTTGTCCGGACGGTGCTCATCGGTGAGGTTCAGTTCTTTTTTCCTGTCGCGCAGCCAGGCGCCGACGGTCTCCTCCACGATGTACTGGGTGACCCATTCCGGCGTGTAATAGACGCCGTTGCGTTTGCGCTTGCTGAGTTTGTTGATCGACGGGCGGCCCTCGGCCTCGGCCTCCATTATTTCGAGCTCGGTGATGGACTGTTCGAAAATCCGGCCGAGTGCATAGAAGTCGATGACGCGTTCATGTCCGGGGCCGCTGATGCCGAAGTTGTATTTGGCGGAGAAATACAGCAGGGTTTTCGGATGTTTTAACAGCGTGTCCATACCGCCGGCACCCTGGTTGCGGGCGCAGAAGACTTTTGTCGGTATTTTAAGTCTTTCCAGCTCGGGGAAATCTTCATACAATCCGCCGTTGAACTCGCTGATCTCTTCGTCACCGAACGTTCCGCCGTATCCCATGGCCTTAAACAGCAATTTCAGACGTTCCCAGAGGATATAATCGTCCGGGTTGTAATAGGGGTCCGTGCTGAAGTTTATCAGCACGCTGCGCAGCAGGTCGGTGGGGAAGCTCAGCGACTGGCCCATGTCCTCGCAGAACAGCACGAACAGGCACCGGTCGAGCAGGCGCTGGGTCAGATGCACCAATCGCCCGCGGGTGCCCGGGAAATCGGGGTTGCAGCTCACGATGGTCTCGTAGAGGTGTTCGCGGTAGGCTTTGTATTCGAGGTAGAACTCTTTTTCGATCTCGCCCTCGTGGATGAGCTGATCCTCCAGCATGCGTTCGAGGTGGGACGGGCCGCGGCGGCTGAGCAGGCATTCGGGCCGGAACATCTTATAGAACAGGAACCGCAGGAACGCGCCGGACTCGGAATCTTCCAGCAGTGAAGATGTCTCATCGCCGGGCGCGGGTTCGATCACGAACCGCTGGTATTCCGCATTGCCGCTGATGCGGCGGTAGAGCCGGAATTCGTTCATATCGGTCACGATTCCCCAGGCGGGTTCGACGAGTTCGTTACCGGTCAGTTCGGCCCTTGCCTCGCGGAGGTAGTCCAGGCACTGTCGGACGGGCGTGCGGTCGGCGCCTTTGCGGTTTTGTTTCTGATCGAGTCCGGAACGGATGTCTTTGAACTCGCACAGCACCTGCGGTATGCCGCATGCGCCGTCGTCGGAGCCGAAGTATCCAAGCGCGAGGTCGGCCGCCCCGGTACCGCCGCCGGCGCCGGCACGCGCAACGGGGAACTGTTGGTAGCATTGATACTCGCCGCCTTCGGCCTCTGCCTGGAGGGTATAGCCCCAGGTATCGCGGAAGAAGTGGTGGATGAAGGCGGATTCGGAGGAACTTTCACGGAGTTTATCGCGATTGGCCCAGTTTTTCAGTCGGGTCAGCAGGGCGGATTCCTCGTCGGAGCCACAGAATTGGTTGTATTTGCTTTCCCATCGGGAAGCCAGAAACGGTATTGTGAAAAGCGGAGGGGTATCCATCAATCTCTCCGAAAACGTAAAAAGGGGTTGTCAGACTGATTGTTACTGTTAATATAATAAGGAAATACCTTTTCATATGCAAGTTGAGAGGTGGCAGGGTAGCTGCAACATGTTCTCTGGACTCCAGAGCCCCTTGAAAGACTCATGACGACCCTGTTGCAGCGGCTGCATGCCTGCATGTTTTTTTTAATAGAAGTTCATACGCACTCACTACAAAACCTCAAACGGCGGGGGCATGAATGCCCCCACTACGAGCCTGACCTTGACGTGCCCGGGTTATACCTCCAGTTTTTTTGTTCTATAAAAAAACTTAATTGCGGGAGCGGACTTCCATTCTCCAGCGGGGATATTTGATTAAAGCCCTGGATGGAGCTGGCAGTCGTTTGCCCACATTATCCTGGGATAGGATTCGCGACCGCCGAATTTTCCTGAATCATCCACCTTCCGTCGCACCTTCCACGATCAGGGCCCGTGAAATCAAGTTGCTGGAACCTCACTTGTTGAAACATTCACTTGCAAAAAAAAATCCTATGTATTAACATAGTATGTCGATTAAATGTCGACATACTTTACTAAAATAAGACATGATTGAGCTAAGAAAAAAGATAGATCATGAGGTTTTCGATTACCAGGCTCTTCTGGACGCTCTGGAAGGCTATGCCGCGCCACGCGATAAAATAACGAAGCTTCTTCGTGATGAAGTTATTGTCCGGGTCAAGAAAGGACTGTATATTTTCGGTGATGATTATCGCCGCCGCCCTTACAGTCGTGAATTGCTGGCAAATCTCATTTACGGGCCCTCCTTCGTCTCTTTGGATTACGCCCTCGCTTATCACGGCATGATCCCGGAACGGGTCGAAGCGGTGACGTCTGTGGCGACGAAGCGGTCGCGTGAATTCAATACGCCGGTGGGGGTCTTTTCTTATCAAACGACCCCCAGCCTGCACACGGGATTCATCCGGATTGAACAGGGTGAGGATGCTTTTTTAATGGCGCTTCCGGAGCGCGCTCTGGCTGATCGGGTGCGAAACGACCGCGGTTCGGGCGGCGTTGGAAGTATGAAGGAAGCGCGGCAGTATCTCACCGAAAACCTGCGAATAGATCGGGATGATCTGCGCAAACTCAATGTGGAGTTGATAGACGAACTGGCGGCCACTCTGCGTTCACGAAAGGTTGAATTGTGTGGAAAATGGATCAAAAATTTGGGTGATGAGGGATGAACCAGGCCATACGTGACATGCTTGACCGATATGATTGTCGGAGCACCGATGATTTTGAAAATGCTCTCCGTGAGATATTTCAGGAGCTTGCTCTGGTCGGACTCTGGCGGGGAAAGTTCTTTGAACACTGTGTCTTTTACGGGGGTACCGCTTTAAGAATTCTTCACGGACTGCAGCGCTTTTCGGAAGATATGGATTTTTCGCTGACGGTCCCGGACCCAGCATTTGACATGACTCCTTACTGCCGCTTCGTGGTAAAGGAGCTGGAAGCATGGGGCTTTGATGTTGATGTAAAGATAAAGGAAAAAGCTCCCCAAAATCCCATCAAGTCAGCCTTTCTGAAGGCTGAAACGCTGCGACAGATGCTGGTCATCAATGCTCCCTCTGCTGTCCTGGGTTCAGTTCCCGGCAATAAGCGTATAAAAATAAAGCTGGAACTGGACACTGAACCTCCGCCGGGGATCAAGAGCGAGACGCGTTTTTTACTGCAACCCGTCCCATTTCCTGTCAGAGTATGCACACTGGAGACACTCTTTGCAGGCAAGATGCATGCCGTGCTGCTGCGCAGGTGGGGGAAACGGGTCAAGGGCCGGGACTGGTATGATCTGGTGTGGTATATTGGGCGCAACATTCCGGTGGATATACCTCATCTGAAAGCCAGAATGTGTCAGACCGGTGATTGGGAGGCCGACCGGCCGCTTGACAGGGAAAGGCTCATTGGATTGCTTGAAAAGCGCATAGATTCCCTGGACGTAGCAGCGGCAAAAAAAGAGGTGGAGGTATTCCTGAAGAATCCCCGGGAACTGGATGTATGGTCGGGAAATTTTTTCCACCAGCTCATACAAAAGATATCCGTCAGTGAATAAAAGTGTCTCGACTAAAAGGGAATGAGAAATAATGGGCCTTACCATACATTACCGTGGTCATATAGATAGCCTGAACCATGTGCCGTCTCTGTCGGAAAAGCTTATCGAGTTTGCTGAGGCCATGGGGTGGCGGTCGGAAACGATTAACGATGATTGGGAGAAGGCTCCTGACGCCAATCTTGAAGTGTCTCCTGAGGGAGCAAACATCACGGGTCATCTGGGGCTCAGAGGTGTTACCATCATACCGGAACCAAAAGGAGAAAGTCTCAGTTTTTTCTTTGATCGGAAGGGTGCGCTTCGTTCGCTGATGGGAGTGATCTCGATACTGGATGGCTCAATGGAACAGGGAGAGGCCTGGGTATCGGTGAAAACCCAGTTCGCCAGTCCCCAATTTCACACATGGGTTGTCGGTTTACTGAAGTACCTCAAGAAAAGCTGCATTTCCGACCTGGAGGTCAATGACGAGGGTGAATACTGGGAAAGTGGGGACTTGGAGAAGCTTAAGGGGAAAATGGCTTTTCTCGACGAGAAAATGAATTACCTGGCGAACCGGCTGAATAGCGGCGCTTTGGGAGATACAGCCGGGCTATCCGCCGACGAGATTGCTTCCAGGTTTGAGAGCTTTTTCCGCGAGAGCGATAATGATAATAATAATGTGTAAAACCCTGCCGTCCGTGCGATACCATGCATCGATTGGGCATTTTGTTCCCATACTGTACATTCATTCCCCCTATTTGCTTCGGTACGAATCAATGGTTAGTGACGCCATTGGGGTAGTTCTCTGCAAGAGATGCTTAACGTCCCGGTGGGAAAAAACGAAACAATGATTATGTCAATGACATCCGAACAATCTCTTAAAGTTCGTTTTCGGCATCAAATTCTCGTTCTAAGCGTCAAAAATAGCATTAAAACAATCATAACACTCTGCACTATCTAATGTTGCGTGGGAACGGCACCTTTTGCACAATGCAGTACAAAGAATGCCGTACTAACCAGTGAGCTTGAAGTATTGGCTTTATAACGCTCGACAAAATAGAATGAAATCCGCTATACTTACTTGAAAACCGAGGTTTTTATGATTAGACACATGTCGTTTATTCTGTGCTCGCTGATTCTGATGGTATCCACAGTATATGCTTCGAACTCTGCCGGCGAAGCCGGCAGATGGACGCCTTTCGAATTCGGCACGCTGGACCTGGTGGAGCCGGGTGAGCCCATACAGATTTTTGGCACGGACGCCAGTGTCTATGGCCTGCGTTTCAGTATCTTTCATGCCCGCAGCAAGAACATCGTCGGTATTGATTTCGGCCCAATCGGCTATAACAAGGTGGAAAACGACATGACCGGGCTGCAAGTCGGAGCTGGAGTGAATCACGTTGGGGGACGGATGCGTGGGGTGCAAATCGGGCTAATCAATTATACCGAGACGTTAAAAGGCCTTCAGATAGGCGCGGTGAATATAGTCAGAAATGCGGGAAAGGTTCCCGTTCTTCCGATCATATACGGCTCTTTCTGAAACTGGAGATAGAAAAGCAATGCTTGGTGGATAGTTATGCCAGAACCGATTCTTAAAATTGACTTTGGCCCGTAAATAGCTTAAACTGAACGTATGTGATCGTACAAGTGAAGTATGGAAATATCCACCTCTGCTGAGAAGTTTGTGGGACTAAAATCATGGCCCAGGGAATAAAATTAGAAGACATACTCGCGAC
>JAGYMJ010000333.1 GCA_018400625.1 Planctomycetota bacterium | reverse complement strand
CACCGGCTGATGGTATTATAGTTTCAGGTTCTGTGGCTGTCAAGTTCTGTTTTCGCATCCACTCTTCTTGACGTCTTTTACGGGCATTGGCCAGTTTTCGTTTTCTTTCAACGACAATTTTTTTATCACCACTGTGCTCTGTGCCGGTGGGGGAACAACATGGTTGAGTAAAGAACTTACAAATCATCAAATAATATCCGTCAATATCCCCCAAGGAAATACTGTATCTGTTTGATGCCGTTAAGTTTACATTAATCATTTTCCCTCCATCTCGGGAGCTTAATGTTTTCGTTTTATTAAATTCTATTTTTATTGACATTTTTTTACAAAAAATTTTTGCCCTATATTCCCCAGCAGAGGCGCTCTAAATCCGATTTTTGTTTTTCACCTAAAAAGTTCTTTGACAGTTCATATATGGCACACTATACTAAGGAATAGTGTTATATATGGTGCATGAAGGGTTGTTTGGTTATTGTCAATATTCACTGAATATTAACCAATGTTTGAGTTTCCTTGTTCCGGGGTCAAGAGAAGAGGAGAGCGGAATGCTTTGTCCTTATTGTAATGAAAACGATGATCGGGTTGTTAATTCCCGAACGAGTGTTAACGGCAGCGCGGTTAAGCGCAGGCGGGAATGTCTTAATTGCGGGCGTCGTTATACGACATATGAACGGATAGAGGATACTGCAATTCGGATTGTCAAGAAGGACGGCAGCAGGGAGAATTTTTCGCGTTCCAAACTGCTTGAAGGGCTTAACCGGGCATGCCACAAACGGCCGGTATCCGCCGATGTTTTGGAGGAAACCGCTGAAGAGGTCGAGCAGCAATTGACAAGGCATTATGAAAATGAAGTCCCTTCCAATGTGGTTGGCGAGATGGTGATGGAGCGTCTGAAAGAGCTGGACCACGTGGCTTTTATCCGATTTGCTTCGGTGTACAGGGAATTTAAGGACATTCGCGATTTTTTGGAACAGGCGGACATTATACTGGGGGAGAAGGGGGAAAAGTGAGACGGTACGATGAAATAATTTTAGAATTAATATGATAATACGTTGGTGTTGATCTTTTGAGGAGATTTTTACATGGCTATTGAAGCAAAAAATTTGATGGAGCAGATCAGTAATGAAGGAGGAAGAAAAGAAGATGAATCCACCTTAACCCATGTCAGGAAACGGGACGGGCGGCTTATGCCCTTTGATTCAAAGAAGATAGCGGACGCTATTTTCAAAGCTGCCAGTGCGGTGGGCGGAGAAAATAAAACGCTGGCCCAGGACCTGGCGGAAGTTGTCACCATGTTCCTGGAGAAAAATTATGGCGAAAAAATACCCGGGATCGAGGATATTCAGGATACTGTAGAGAAAGTTCTTATTGAAATGGGGCACGCCCGCACTGCCAAGGCCTACATCCTTTACAGGGATCGCCGGGCCCGTGTCAGGGAAGCCTTGCAGGTGAGAAAACCGATTAAGGGACGTAATGATGCCACGGATATTTCGCTCATGGTTGGAACGGAAAGCAGCGATCAGCTCAACCCGTGGGACAGGGAAAGAATAACCAGGGCTTTGGAAGTTGAGGCGGACCTCGAACCGGATATTGCCGCCGAAATCGCTTCATCCGTCGAGAAAAAAGTCATTGACAGCGGCTTATCCCGCATCTCTACGTCACTGATCAGGGAATTGGTCGATAACGAACTTTTTGAGAAAGGGTTGACGGCGCGGCTGGAAAAACAGACCATGCTGGGCATGCCCAAGTATGACCTCGACACTATAGTCAAAGCGAAGAGCAATGAGAACGCCAACATTTCACAGAACAATCCCGAGGCGATCAATCTTGCCATCGCCGAACATACTCTCAAACAATATGCTTTGAAGGAGGTCTTTTCACCCGATATCGCCGATGCTCATATGCTCGGTAAAATACATCTGCATGATCTTGGCTATCCTACCCGCCTGTATTGCTCCAGTCACTCGATAGAATATCTTAAAAAGTATGGGTTGAATCTTGAGAACCTTGATTCAACCAGCGCGCCCGCTAAGCATGCAAGAACGCTTACCGGCCACCTCAACACATATCTTGCTTCCATGCAGGCATACTATGCCGGTGCGCTCGGTGTAGGGTACATCAACATTTTCTATGCACCCTATCTTGAAGACGCCACTTATGAACAGCTTAAACAGGAAGCACAGCATCTGATATTCAGTTCGTCGCAGAACGCTTTCAGTCGGGGCGGCCAGACGCTGTTTTTGGATTTCAATATCCATACGGGTGTGCCGCGCTACCTGGCGGATGTACCGGCAATCGGACCGGGCGGCGAATATACCGGACGGACTTACGGGAGTTATGAGAAAACCGCCCAGCGGTTTTGCAAGGCAATGCTGGATGTCTGGCGTGAGGGAGACCAGCACGGTAACATATTTGCTTTCCCCAAATGTGATTTTCATATCAACGATGATACTTTTGAAAAGCCTGAGCAGGTCGAACTGTATAAATATGCCTGTCAGATTGCAAGTGAGAACGGTATTCCTTACTTTATTTTTGACAGAGATGAAGTCACCTTGAGCGCCTGCTGCAGGTTGCGAACCGTAATCAAAGACAAGTATATGATTCAGCATCCTGAAAGCATGCGGTTCTGCGGGTTCCAAAACGTTTCAATCAACCTGCCTCAATGCGCATATCGCAGCGAAGGCGATTTCAAGTCGCTGTACAAGGAAATTGATGATATACTTGAGATCGCCGTTAAAGCTCACCTGGAGAAAAAACAGTTTATCTCCCAACTGATGAGCTCGCCGCAGATGCCGCTGTGGGAGGTCGGGAAAATTGCGGCCGACGGGCGTCCTTATGTCGATCTGAATGAGGCCACCTATATCATCGGTATAGTCAGCCTGAACGAGTGTATGCAGTATATGACCGGTAATGAATTGCATGAAAGCCCCGATGCCCTGAGAAAAGGGCTGCATCTGGTGCGATATATGCAGTATAGAGCCAAGGAACTGGGGGAAGAACACGGGTTGAAGATCGCTCTGGAAGAATCGCCCGCAGAAAGCGCGGCCCGACGTCTTGCGAAAGTCGATCTGCAACAATATCCCGTCGAGTGCAAGAAGGTTATTAAAGGCAATATCGATGCCGACCAAATGTATTATACCAACAGCGTGCACATGAGGGCCGATGCGCCTGTTGATCTGTTGGACCGGATACGGAACCAGGGCAAATTCCACAGGGCGATAGAAAGCGGTGCTATTATCCATGCTTTCGTGGGGGAGGAACGCCCGCCGGCGGCAAGCATACAGAACCTTGTGGAAAAAACGTTCCGCAAAACCCAGACCGCGCAGCTCACCATCAGCCCGGAATTTACTATCTGCAATTCATGCAAAAAAAACACGCCGGGATTGCAGGAAACCTGCGGCTATTGCGGCTCGAGCAACGTTTATGGGCTGACCCGTATCGTTGGCTATTTCAGCCGTTTGGACAATTGGAATAAGTCCAAGAAAGGTGAATTGGCGGACCGCCATAAAGGGAATTATAAAGTCAGTGGTATTAAATGAGTAACATCTGAAGTATAAAAACTTAGAGTAATATCCACGGTATTTACATAAGCTTTATCAAGTCAGTACCTTTTACTTCAAAAAAGGAGAATGAGCAATGGAGATTCATGTGTACGGGAAGCAGGGGTGCAAACTCTGCAAAAGTGCAATAAAAAAAGCTGAAGTGATGTTGAAAAAATGGGATAAGGCGGACCAGTATGATGTTAAATTGATCGATATGGAGACCGTCCATGGTGCTGCCGAAGGTGATTATTTCGATGTTTTTGATATCCCCGCGGTGTTTGTGATGAGGGATGAATGGACAGTAGAAAAAAGATGGGACGGCAAAGCGCCGCCCAGCGACGAACTTTTTTCCGCGCTCGAAAGTGATGCAAGTAAGACGGCATCTCATATAAATCCGCTGTTTCCAGGTTGAAAAAAGCATTTTCAGCAGTTTTTTTTATGCTTAATATCGAAAACATATCCACGGATAGAGAAACAGGTTGACTGCTGGCCTAAGGACATGTTAAGCAATTGGATAAGAGCATGAGGAATGGGCGTGTGATTTGTCTGAATATGAAATTTGTTCGGGAAAATTTGCGGTTCGTTTCAATGTGATGTATCATTATGCGGTAAACTCGTGTGGAGGTAAGTCCTCAGTGAACCACGCAGCATCCCCACCGTGCCCTGTGCCGGTG
>JAGYMJ010000332.1 GCA_018400625.1 Planctomycetota bacterium | reverse complement strand
CGTTTCATTGGTGGTATCGGAAGCACATCTTTCAAGGGCGCTTACCAAGATTTTTTGGGCTTCTCTATCGGCTTTTTCCTTTATCTCTACAATTTTACTCTCGAACATATCAACACAATCTTCTTCAACATCGCGCTTCAAATGTTCAAAGAGCATCTTCTTTGCATCTTCTCGGGACAAGCCGCTGATCCGGTGAAGCTCATTTTCCTGCTTCTGG
Source organism: Planctomycetota bacterium (assembly GCA_018400625.1). Taxonomy (GTDB): domain Bacteria; phylum Planctomycetota; class Brocadiia; order SM23-32; family SM23-32; genus PUMZ01. The sequence continues at coordinate 4,520 of JAGYMJ010000332.1, read as the reverse complement.
ATCATTTTATTGATACCCGACTCCTTCTCCGCCAGTTGCTTCCGGTTGGCCGCCAGATTTTTCTCCGAAGTCTCTAAAAAACGCTCCTTCTGGTCCACTTCGTTCTGCTTCTGGTCTAAATTATCTTCCCGCTTATCCAGTCGGCGTTCCGTCTGGCGTAATTCTTTGCGAGTTTCCTGCACTTCTTTTTCAAATTCTTCACGAAGCTTAATAATATCCTGCTTCGCCTGAACCTCGATCTCTTTTTTTACCTGATCAGCCTCTCTCTCAGCCTGACGAAGGATTTCTTGTTTCTGTTCTTGTGCACCTTTCAATATTGTCCTGGCTATAAATAACCGGACTGCATAGCCAAGGGCCAGACCGCCTGCACCAATAATTATTATTTCTGTTGTGCTTGTTATCACGTTCGCCAATCTCCCCGCTCACATTGAAGAGCGAACAGCCGCGTAACGTAAAATACAATTTCAGATGATCAATGAGGGCCAAAGCTTATTGTTACTATACGTCATCCTTCCCCGCAGCAGACCAATTACAGGTTTTTTCTTCAATAAAAAAAACACTATAAAATGCATGCGTGAACGTATTTGAATTGTGGAACATTTTTTGCAAACACGATAATCCTGTTATGACGCAAAAGAATCTCAAAGCGATTATACAAAAAATATCCGTGATTAAAGGGGAATAACGACTATATAGCAACGGAAAAAAAGACATATTAGTGTAAGCAAATGATTTTAACATCTCCTGCTTATACTTCACAGTACTGCTTAAACATATTTGACGACCTTTTTCTGTGGAAAATGACTTTAACATATTAACTGGCTTTTTATTAGCTTCGCCCCTTTCACCAGATAATTGAATCTGACGTCCGCAGGCTGTATCTTAATTCTGCCGATCATATCCGGTCAGCTAAACATAAATATTATTATGCGGGACTTATACGCTCCCCGAATACTGCGACAGTTATGAAATTTATGTTGTCCCGCTTTAAAATTATCTATAAATATTATCATCTTTATGCCCCGAAATGTCAAGTTTATATTGTTCAAAAAAACAACAAAATTATTCCTGTTCTGAATGATTTTGTTGTTTTGAAGGGTAAAAATGCGCGATGGCTTGCATTTAGCCCCGGAATCCTGTTATAAATAATAGAGTTTAATAACCCCCGCAATATTGAAATAGTACAGGAAATTATGACTAAAATTACTCACCCATATTTCATGCTTGTTTTAATAGCTGTTGCGTCGGCCGCCATGGCCGCAGCTATTGCCCAAAAACGGGGAAAACTGCACAATATACGCTTGGAACAAGAATTAGCGATAGCTGAAATCATTACTTACAATAAAAAGGCCAACTATTTGATGAGAAAACGCCATGAATTGTTATCCAATCCAGCCACTATAGCTGAAATTGCAAAAGAACAGTATGGATTTTTTTGGGAGGGAAGAGAATCTCTCCAACTTGACCGAAATCAGCAGCAAATAAAAGATCAAAAAATTCGAATCGTCGAAAATGGCTGGGAACGTTTCCTTGGAAAGGGAGATTATATCTGGAAATTACCTGTGGGTTTGACCGGGATTTGTGCGGCGTTATTGGCGATTATAAGTTTTTTCGAAAATAAAACGCCCAAAACTTCTTTTTCATAACTAAAATATTGGGGGGGGAATATGGTTAAAGGGTTTAATAAATTCCCGGTTTTCAAAGTATTTTCAATAATTATAACGATATTTTTTGTGCTTTCTGAATCAGGAGCCGGCGAGTTATCTGGTTTTTCGCTTGAAATAAATGATGTCTCCCAGCTCAAAGAGCCATGGCCGATGTCGGTGGGCCTGCCTTTCAGCCCTGGAGAATTAAAAGAGAGCATACGCATTCGTATTATGCACGACGGCAAGGAAATACCCGCGCAGGTGAACCTAACGGCGACCTGGCGCGACGGCAGCGTGCGCTGGGCGCTGGCATCTTTCAACGGCCGTCCTGGTCAAGATTATGACGTGGAATACGGACCAACGGTCATCAGAGAAAAGCCGTCGGTGAGCATCACAGTTCTTGGAGAACCGGATGACACTTTTAAGATCGATACCGATGAAGCCGTATTTGTTTTCGAAGCTGACGGATTGCTTCCGGAAGAAATATACATGGGCGATCGGTTGGTGCTTTCCGGGTCGGGAAGTGGAGCCTATCTTGAGGATAACCAGGGGCGCGTAGCCCGTGTGGCCGGTGAAGAGGCGCAGATCGAGACGGACCTGGTTCGGGAAGGTCACTCCAATGTGGTTGTCCGGCGTGAAGGCTGGTATGTGACCGATGGCGGCGAGAAAACCGCCCGGGCGCGGGTCTGGTTTTACATCTCTGCCGGCAGCCCTTTCCTGCATGTGCAGCATTCGCTTGTTTTCACCGAAGATACCAACGATATCTGGGTGCGCGACTACGGTCTGGAGTTCAGAACCCCCGGGGGGCCGTCTTCGGCGACTTTTGCGCTGGGAGAGCCGGGCCAGGAGCAACTTTTTGAGTCGGATATCGGAAATGATGACGAGCTGTATATGCTCCAGAACACCTATCCGCATTTCCTTGATAGAGAATCCCGTGCCGAAATAGTGCGCATGCGTGAGGGGGACGCCGCACAGTTGAAAAAGATGGAAGTGATCGGCGACTGGGCCGACGCGGTTTATGATGGCTACGGGCTGACGGTCGTGATGCCGTGGTCGGCCCGGCAGTTTCCGAAGGAAATTTCATTCGGCCCGGACGCTGCGCGTGCGGCTTTTTGGTCGGGACGCAGCGGGCGGGAACTGGATTTCCGGGCCAAGACACTGGTCGATGAATACTGGGGCGAATGGGCGCACCGACTTGTCGAGAACGCCGACAGCAACGTCATACCATGGATTAACAAATACTGGGAAAAAGACCGCGAACCGCAGGGGGCCGAAGCTCTGGCCGAATGGCCGAGCAACGCGCAGGGCGCGGCGCGCACCCACGATATCTGGCTGCTGCCGCGAGCTGCAGAGGACAAAATAAACGCGGTAAGAGCCCGTGCGGTGGCCGCGGCGCGCCCGCCGCTGGTGCTGGCCGATCCGGAGTACCTGTGCGCGACCGAGGCGATCGGCTGGCCGATTCATCCCAAGGACGAACAACGCTTTCCTGATGAAGAAGCGATGATATCCGATTACTGGTCCGGGTTGATATCTCCGTTCGGTACCGGACTGATTGCCTGGGGGCATCCTCCTTACCTTTCAACGGGGAAACTTTTCCGGCATGGCATCCTGGCCGATTACGGCCTGCGTCGCAGCGTGTGGGGGCTATACGCACGCAGCGGTGAACGGCGTTATTATGAATACGGCTCGCGTTTTAATCGGCACATAGCGGATTGGTGGATGCACCACTGGAGCGCCGGGGAAAAATTCCGCGGCGGGTTTGCCTCCCCCGGTGGCTATTGGGAGGGGCATATGCCCTTCATATGGGGTGACCGGAGCAGATTGGACGGTGACTCCAGCGGCCACGATGTACACAACTGGCTGGTTGAATATTACCTTACCGGTGACCAGTACGCATTGTATATGCACAAAATGGTCGGCGAGGCAAAGAAAAAACATTGGGACGCCGACCGGGTGCGCGAAGCGCCGACCCGTGCACGCGGCAGGGACGGTGGTCTTGAGCGGTGGGAAGTGGGTATGCCGTTGAGAGTGCTGAGCTCCTTATATGTTCGTGATTGGGATGAAGAATTTGGTACGATGGCCCGGGACCTCTCCAGGCACCTGATTGATCTTGAAAACCCTAACGGGCTGACCGATCATATATCCGGTGGCGCGCTCTATAAGTGGGAACGCAATGTAGAGACCCTTTACAATTATTATAAGGCCACAGGTGATGATTCGGCCCGTGAAGCCGTTCTTAAATCACTGGGATATCACTATCGGTTCCCGCACCAGATCGGCGCCCCCTTCAGTTCCACCAACCACGCCGCCTTTCTGTATACAATCGCCTACCGATGGACGGGAAACAGAAATTATGTGCGGGTTGTCAACGACCTGGTCGAGCGCAGCGTTGCAAGGTCAAACCTTCCGGGAGGAGTGCATACCAATGCCCATCCGACGATGGGAGTGCCGGCTGCCATGGGGCTGCTGGTAACGATTGAAGAGCCCATCGACCCCTTCCCGCTCATCGAATACGATCGGGTGGATGATCCGGTAGGTATTATATTCCGCAAAACGGGGGATACTGAGTTAAAGATGAGTATCGCATTGCGTATGTCGGAAGATGTCGAAGCCGGCGCACCGGCCGAAGCGGTGGTCCGTGCCTATGAAAACGGCAAGACAGGCCGTGAATTGGAGATCGGCGAGGTTTATGTGGATGTGGAGACCCTGTTTGACACGTCCGGGCTCAGAGGCGATCGGCGAAGACAGCACATGCGCCTGATCCTCCCCGCACAAGTCCCGAGCGGCCTTTACACGCTGGATGTGCCTGATGCCGGTAACATTCGCGTTTTGAATACAAATGCGGTCCATATCCGGTATGCTGATGAACGGCTG
>JAGYMJ010000331.1 GCA_018400625.1 Planctomycetota bacterium | reverse complement strand
GGGCGGGCAGGGAGAATTAACGGCTATAGGGTGTTGATACAACGTTCGTAGCGTTTAATCTTCATTCCACCGGCACAGAGCACGGTGGAGGGCCAACGTGGTTCACTACAAACCTTCGCCAGCTCCGGAAGCCAATCGGTCTCCGGCAGCGCGGGGGGGGTTATTCGTCGGCGTCAAGTATAGCCATAAACGCTTTCTGGGGGATACTCACATTGCCGACGGATTTCATGCGATTTTTACCCTCTTTTTGTCTTGCCCAAAGTTTCCTTTTCCTTGTAATATCTCCCCCATAGCATTTAGCGGTAACATTTTTTTTCTGTGCCGGTACAGTTTCCCTTGCAATAATTTTCCCGCCGATAGCCGCCTGAATGGGGATGGCGAACATATGGCGCTCTATATGCTGTTTAAGCGTCTTGGCCACCTGCCGACCTCTTGATTCCGACTTATCCCTGTGACATATAAAGGAGAGTGCATCGACGGATGTCTCATTAACGAGTATGTCAACTTTGACCAGGTCACTTTCGCGGTAGCCGGTCCATTCGTAATCCATAGTAGCGTGGCCGCGAGAACCTGACTTAAGCCGGTCGAAGAAATCATAAATTATTTCCGCCAGTGGTATATTGTATTCCAGCATTGCCCGCTGATCGCTGAAAAATTCCGTCTTTACATACTCACCACGTCGGTTTTCAACCAGTTTCATGACATTGCCGACATACTCGCTGGGGGTAATTATTTTCAGCAGCGTAAAGGGCTCCCTGATCGCTTCAATAATCCCTCTGTCGGGCATTTGAGAGGGTTTATCAATACGCACTGTCTTGCCGTCGGCGGTAATTATTTCATAACTGACATTCGGGGCCGTCTGCACGACAGATATTTGGCTTTCACGCTCCAACCGCTGCTGGATTATTTCCATATGGAGCAGTCCAAGGAACCCGCAGCGGAACCCGAACCCCATCGCTTCGGAACTTTCAGGCTCATAATCAAAGGAAGAATCGTTTAATGAAAGTTTTTCTAAGGCGGCCCTTAACGAGGCAAAATCCTGATTTATTTCGGGATAAAATCCGCTGAACACCACGGGTTTGGGTTCAATATATCCCGGCAAAGGTTCTGAAGTTCCATTTTTCAAATGAGTTAATGTGTCGCCGATCACGACATCGCGGATGTTTTTGATGTTGGCTATGACATAACCCACCTGCCCCGCTTCAAGCTGATCGACCGCCATCATTGACGGCGTGAAAACGCCCGTTTCGCTCACTTCATAGCGGGCGGAAGCGCCCATCATCAAGATGTCGTCTCCGGCCCTTAATACTCCATTGAAAACCCTTACAAAAACAATAACGCCGCGATAGTCATCATACGTCGAATCGAAAATGAGCGCACTCAGCGGTTCTTCCGGATTTCCGGACGGCGGCGGCACCTTTTCCACGATAGCGTCCATCAAGTCACCCACATAGCGGCCTGTTTTCCCGCTGACAGGCAATATCTCATCGGGGTCTAAAGCGAAGCTCTGTTCTATTTCCGTCATCGTTTCGATCGGCTGAGCCATCGGCAGGTCGATTTTGGTAACGACGGGCAGAATGGCTAAATTTTGCTCCACTGCATGATGGTAATTGACCACCGTCTGTGCTTCAATGCCCTGGCTTGCATCGACAAGAAGAAGAGCCCCCTCGCATGCTTTAAGGGCTCTTGAAACTTCATAACTGAAATCCACATGTCCGGGAGTATCGATCAGGTTGAGTTCATATTCCTGGCCGTCTTTTTCGTAAAACATACGAACACAACTGGCCTTGATCGTGATCCCGCGTTCACGTTCAAGATCCATGTCATCGAGCATCAGGTCATGGAAATCGCGTTCTGAGACAGATTTTGTAAGTTGCAGCATTCGATCGGCCAGGGTGGATTTACCGTGATCGATATGCGCAATTATACAGAAGTTTCTGATACTCTTTCTTTTCTTCTTATCTTGCATAATAAAATGAGTTACCTCAACAAGCTTATAATGAACTGCAGCAGGAAAAACACGATTAGGGGAGAAAAATCGAAACCGCTCATGCGGGGCAATACTTCCCTTACCGGGCGCAAAGCGGGCTCTGTTATTGCATACAAATAATGGTAAAACTGGTTGTTTTTGGATTCCGGTGGTAGCCAGGAAAACAAAACACGTACCAGAAGCACATAAGTGTATAGTTCTATAATGTTTATTATTAGGTCTGTCACTGTATATAGCTCTATTATGTTTATTGTTAAATCTGTTACGGCATGGACTACTGGTCTATGATTTTTGACTTTGTAGGTTTACGGCACAGCACATTGTCCGGCAATCGCTCCCG
>JAGYMJ010000330.1 GCA_018400625.1 Planctomycetota bacterium | reverse complement strand
CCGGCACAGGGCACGGTGGTGATGTTACGGGGTTCACTGAGGACTTACGATGCCACGGTGTTCACTGGGGACTTACGTTCAACCAAATATGCCCAATAAATGCTAATATATTTGTCAATAATACATACGGATTTTAGCCGAATAGTGATGTCATGTCAAAAAAAAACAATTTTGCCCTGTGAATTTGACAGGCCCTGCACAATAACACTATAATTCATCTATATAGAACGACAGCTCAATATAGTGGAATTAGATGCGGAAAAACTCGATGATCCAATCCGTCAGCCGGGCAATAGATATTCTTGAACTGTTCTCCGAATCCGGACGAAGGCTGCGTCTGAGCGAAATCGCCGATTTGGTGGGATTGAAGCACAACACGACACATAACCTGCTTCAGACTCTTGTTGCAAGAGGATATGTAGAGAAGGTTGAAGGCCCTGCCTACACTTTGGGCCAGGCCGCTCTGGAATTGGCCCGCGCCGGCGGTACAAACACCTTTGTGGATAAAGCAGCGGATACCGTCCTCTCTTTGCATAGAAATCACCCTGAAGCTACAATAGTTCTTACAGAGCGAATAGGAGGAAGCATTGTCGTGCGGTTACGTATCAGCCCTGAAAGACCCGGAGTTTTACAAAAACCGCATGGCATGGTCTTCAGCCCTTATTCAACGGCCGGCGGTCTTGCATTGCTGGCCTTTCTGCCGGAAGAAGAGAACATGAAGCTAAGAGAGCAGCACCCCTTTTATGAATATGGTGCGCATCTGTGGCAAACTCCTGAAAAACTGAACTTTTTTTTGTCTGAAGCTCGGGAAAAGGGCTTCATCGTGCCTCCTTTTAAGGGGCAGGAATCTTTTCGCGTGGCAGCACCCGTTGACGAAAGATGGGGCAATGCGTGTTTTGCCCTCGGCGCTTCATTGTCTGAAGCACCAGAAATCGCCGGCAAAGACTGTCTTGTTGAGGCCGTGCTGAATGCCGCCGATAACTTATCGCTTTTCTTAAAAGAAAATGTCTAATAAGGAGAAAAAAATCCATGCAGAAAAATAAAACAAAAAAAATCCAGCGTGAGATGGGACAATCAGATATGGATCATGACCCGAAAATGGCCGCCGAAGCCGTGAAAAAACAGGCCCTCGCGCTGGGCGCCGACTCCGTCGGTATCGGAAACATTGACCGCTGGGAAAATGCCCCGACACAGATGGACCCCAAACAGATCATGCCGGAATGCAAAAGCGTCATAACCATGGCGTTCAGGGTTATGCGCGGCAGTATGCGCGGTGTTGAAGAAGGAACCTATTTCAGTAACTACAGCGCAATGGGATACGGCGGGATCACTTACCTCTACATGCCGATGACCGTCATCAACCTCTGCAAGTATATCGAAGACCGCGGCTACGAGGCCGTGCCGATGGGACACCAGAGTGACTGGCGCAGTGTTGACGGCTGGTACACCAAATACGGCGGGCGCTTGAAGGAAAAATTCAGCCGTCCCGTCGAGCCGGGACGGGCCGCTCCTGATGTCATGATCCACCTCCGTATCGCCGGATACCTCTGCGGACTGGGCGAAATCGGGTACAGCTATATGTTCCTCACTCCGGAGTTCGGCCCCAGAAACAGATTGGGAGTCATCATGACGGATGTGGAATTGGAACCGGACCCCATTTATGACGGACCGCAGCTATGCAACCAGTGCATGGCCTGCGCCAATGAATGCCCCGCCGGCGCCATCAGTAAAAATGAAAAGATTCAAGTCAATCTGGCCGGGAATGCCGTCGAATGGGCAAGAATCGACTGCAAGCTCTGCAGTAAAACCTTCCGCGGTTATGAGGAAGTGGACTATGAAGTTCCGGAAGAGGAACGGTACATTGCCAACAAAAACTCAAAACCCGGCTGGTGGAGCCCCTTTTACAAAAAGCCAAAAACTGTGTATAACACCGGCCAGGCCGTATGCGGGGCCAGAGGATGCACGCGCGCCTGCATGGTTCAGCTCGAAAAACGCGGCGTTCTGCGTAACCAGTTCAAAGATGAGTTCCGTCGCCGAAAACCCTGGAAGGTGGATTGGGAGACGGAACCGCAGTATCCCAACGACGTAAAAATGCCCGACGAACCAATAATGAGCGACGAAACGATGAAAAATGAACCTGTGGATGATATAGATTAAATGGGAGGACGAAACATGAAATTTGGGATATGCTGTGGTATGGATGGCATACAGGAAGCCCAGGATGCCGGTTTTGATTATATAGAACCGCCTGTTAGAAGTATAGGGCCCGCGGTGGAAGATTCAGAAATTGCCGAACTCATAGAAAAAATGGATATGTTACCGATCCGACCCGAGGCCTTTAACTGTTTCATACCGGGCAAAATGAAGATTACCGGCCCTGAATCCGACCTGCAGAGCCTCATGAATTATGTTGAAACTGTTTTGCCCCGTGCCTCAGCCATGGGCGCCCAGCGGGTGGTGTTTGGCAGCGGAGGGGCGCGTGCGTGCCCTGAAAGTTTTCCTCATCAAAAAGCCATAGAGCAAATAGAAGAATTCCTTTCAGCTATAAACCCCATAGCCGCATCGAACGATATACTCATCGCTATCGAACCGCTATGCAGTAAGGACTGCAACATCATCAATCTTGTGAAAGAGGCCCACGCCATCGCAAAGAAACTCGCACTGAGCAATACAGGAAGCCTTGCCGATCTTTACCATATGGGGCAGGACCAGGAGCCTTATGAAAACCTTATTGAGGCTGATACACTCCAACATGTTCATATTGCGAATCCCGTTACCCGCAAATGCCCCCTTCCGGACGATGGCGCTGATTATCCCGGTTTCTTTAAAGCGCTTCGCAGTAATGGTTACAGCACGCGAATGTCCTTAGAGTGCGAGTGGGATGATTTAACGCAGCAAGCGCCGGAATGCCTGGATTTTCTGCGCAGTGTTTGGGAAGCGTCATCATAAAGGTATAATTGCCATGAAATACGCCGTAGGCTATCAGCTCAATGAACAGGGAGAAGAAAGCTTCGCTGAGATCGTACGCGACTACGCCGAATACCTCAGCGAGGTTTATTTCTCCTGGATAGGCGGGGCCTCAGGCCGCGCCGCCGTCGATAAACGAAGGGGATATGTGGACTGGACGGCGCAGAGGCGTCTGGAGGATGACCTGCGGGCCTTTAAGGATATGGGGCTTAAGATCGACCTCCTGATGAACGCGAACTGCTACGGCGGGCGGGCCGTCAGCCGCCACCTGCAGGCCGAGTTCGGCTCCGTGATCGAACACCT
>JAGYMJ010000329.1 GCA_018400625.1 Planctomycetota bacterium | reverse complement strand
GGCCGCGCCATCCTCTTCCAGAGCATCATGCTGCATATGGGTTACATTCTGAACTAACCGTCGTCTCATCTCAAGAAGCAAAGTTCTAAATGTTTCAAGATCTTTCTTTTGCATTTTTAATCCCCTCAATCTTAACCCGGACAAGCCGGAATGTGAAAAGTAAAATGTGGAAAGTGGTGTCTCGTCCTGAAATACAGTTGACAGCCGTTTGCCGCTGCTGATGTCGTTGGCCCTTGGCCCTATGCACCAGCCTCTAAGCCTATGGATGGCCCCCAGACGATTAAAGAACAACGACTTTTATTTCCGTCTGCTCACAAAAGGCTTTGATCTCTTCATAGAGATGCGCTCCGTAGCCAAGAACCGCATATTCATTGTTCCATGCCTGCAGCAAATCGTCTATATCACAGTGCACCCGGGTGAATGCGTGCGGCCAGAATGGTATTCCGCATTCATCCCGGCGTGTTTGAAGTTCCGATGCCTCAGGCTCGCTGACGGAACAGCGTGCAAGTATCATTTCAAACTCTCCCTTTGTTCTGCCCAGACGTGCCAGGATACCTTCACCAGGTTTGCAGACGAGGTCAACAGACAGTCCGCCGGCCTCACCTTCGGTAGGTATGCCGTGTTCGGCAAATTTAGCGGGCCCGACACTGCCGGCCAAAGCAGGGGGGCAGGCCCCATCGCCAATGATCTTGATCTCATTATTGGATTTCCCGACATGCTGCATATCCCCATAGTAAGGCGGGTCTTCACTGAGTTCATTGATCAGCTTCGAACACATAGCGGTATTGAAATCGCAAAGTGTTGAAGTGCCGTAGCCGTCATTGAGCATCATGGATTGGGCGAAACAGGTGGCACTGTAATAATCGCCCAGTCCGGGGAAGGATTGAATGGTGTACATTCCCCACCCATTTTTCTCCATCAGTTTCTTCAACGCGATGTAAAGACTTATTGACCGGTCGGCAACAGCATTCTGTGGTATAGGCACACTGAACAGCGGCTCAATGGCGCTGCGAGCATTCTCGATCTCCTTTTTTGTAACGGCTTTTGCGGTTTCAAGCAGTTCAATCGTGCCCCGCGAATCGATATCGATCCCGAATTTTCTCATCCATTGGGAAGGGTCGGCCGCTCCGCAGGTCTGGCCCATACCCCTTCCTCCCAGCGCGCCCATGACTTCCATATTCAGAACGTTTTTAACAGCGGAGGCCCTGCAATAGGAAACAACCTGCTCCACGATATCATCTTCATCATCGGAGCCGTAAACATAGCGATGGTTAATCCCTATCTCTTTTAATCCCCCCTGGACGACGAGGCCGCCGACGACGGGTCTCCAGCTCCGGGTCCCGGGGTGGTTCCACAGCACAATCGCTTTATCGCTTCGTGAAAAGTCACGAATAGCGGCGATTAAATGCGCGCCCCATACCCATGTGCCGGGGAAAAGGATCAGTGCGTCGATGTCGTCCCTTTTCTTTAAAGACGTCAGGCATTCCGCCGCTTCTTTTCTTGTCGAAAGAACGGTCTCATGCTCAACTAATGAGAGCCCACGTTCTTTTAAGGCATTTTTTGACTTTTCAATAATCGCTTCTTCAATAAATGGCGTACCGGTAGGGTCCTGTAAGCCGTCCTTATGGACGCCATAAACGACAAATGCAGCCTTTGTCTCCATCACAGTCTCTCTCCATTTTATAAGGTAAAAAACTCATAATCTTAATCTGAATGCACGTCATTTTATCAGCTCTTCGTCGTAAATATTCAGTGAAGTGTGTAAGTTTTCTCACCACCGGCACAGGGCTCGGTGGAGGGACAACTTGGTTCACTGAGGACTTGCGTGCACACTGACAATTTGTTGTTAGTGTAAATATTATGAGCGTCTATTACAGTTTAATGAATACGTGAAGATTTGTCAACAGCGGATTTTGCGCTCTCGGTTCTTTTGCATGGCACAATGCGGATCATAAGAATACGCAGTGTTTTAACACTTTCCCAAAATCTGCAGGTGCCGATTCCTTGCATTTAAGTGTTTCTTCTCTTTAAAATATGAAGTTTTATCAGGGTGAATTTTAATATATACATCTCATTATGGCTGAAATGCTGCCCAAAGAAAGACAGAATGCTGCCCGTTATACGCTTGGAGAAGGCATTTGGGGGTTAGGCATGGGTTTTATTGCTCCACTGACGGTCATGCCGCTCCTGTTGAGAGAACTTGGCGCCGGCCCTGTAGAATTGGGACTTTTCTACAGCATGGCCTCTGCCGGATTTCTGCTGACTCAACCCTTCGGGCTGTTTATTTCAAGGCACGGCGCGGGCAAAAAATCTTTTATGCTTTACTTTAATGCTTCCGTAACGCTTCCCGTCTTTTTGTTCATGGCGGCAATACTCTTATTTCTCGGAGGCAATGAACACCATTTCCGTCTTTTAAGAACATTTTTGCTCAGTGCTTTCAGTCTGCGGATGCTTTCTATAGGCCTGATCTTGCCCATCTGGCAGGACTGGGTCTACGGGCTCTTTCAAACGCAAAATCGTGGCCTGGTGACCGGTCTTTATGCCGCCTTCTCCGCCCTGGGAGTCATGGCGGGAACTTTTGCTGCTTCCTATATACGACAGACAGTCCCGTTTCCCAACAGCTATGTTGTCCTGTTCCTTGCGGCCTCTTTCTTTTTCGCACTGAGTTTTACCGCATTCAGTTCCGTCGAACAAGGTATCGTACCAATAGAAGCTCAGTATCTGAAGCGGCCTGGATTAAAGGAAATAATCCACAGGTTTTCGCTTTCGCTCAGAGACACGAATTTCCTCAATTATCTTATCGGCCGGCTCCTGCTCACCGCCGGCGGCGTAGCCATTGCGTTCTACGCCCTATATTTCCAGGGTGAAGCGGGCGGATCGCTCAGTGAATCGACGATTATCGCCCTGGGGGCTTTCATCATGCTGCCCCAGGCGGTCTCCAGCTATTGGCTTGGGCAGATCGGGGACAGGCGCGGCCATCGCTGGGGAGTGGTTTTCGGCGCTTTTGCCCAGGTGGCTTCCATCGTCGTAGTGATGGCCGGCAGCGGCATTATTGCATGTCTCCTTTCTTTCCTTTTATTAGGTATGGCATATGCCGCGGGGTGGGTCTCGCATCAGAATTTCATCTACGAAACATGTCCGCATGATAACAGGCTCGCCCATATTACGATCAGCAGCCTCGTCCTCAGCCCGCTGCTTATTTTTATGCCGATCGGCGCCGGCAGCATCGTCTCTGCTGTCGGGATCAAGTGGACAATGGCTATCTGCCTGTTTCTCAGCATCATCGGCGCTCTTTACCTGCTGTTCTTTGTCGATGAACCGCGGTTGCTGATCCTCGGCCGGCGTCGAAAAAAACTCCCGTCCTGGCTTTTACGCCAATTCAGAAAAGAGGGCGAGAAAACAATTCTGTAGAAATACGGAGCCGAGCTGGGGCTCAGCGTTCCCCAGGGACTGTTCTGTGTAATTCCACACCAGCGTTTTTTTAACCGTTCTGTTGACAAAAAGTTGAATTTGCTTAAAAATAGTGGTTCGATTATTCATTAAGTTATTCAGGAGTCTAAAATGCCTCTTAAAAAAACACAGCCGCCTTCCGATGATAAACGCTGGAAGTTGATAAACGCGGCTATGCGACGCCATGGTTACCATCGGAGCGCCCTGATTGAAGTTCTTCACGCTGTGCAGGACGCCTTCGGTTTTCTTGAGGATGAAGCTTTAGAATATGTGGCCGATAATCTTACACTACCGCCGAGTATGGTTTACGGGGTCGCCACTTTTTATCACTTTTTTACGCTCAAGCCCAAAGGTGAACACGCCTGTGTTATTTGCACCGGCACCGCTTGCTATATCAAAGGAGCAGGCGATATAATTGATGAGATTCAGGACAAATTCGGTGTCGGGCCCGGAGAAACCTCCCAGGACGGCAAATTCAGCCTCCTTACGGCCCGGTGTGTGGGCGCTTGCAGCCTTGCACCGGCCGTAGTTTACGACGGTGAAGTTGCCGGTCATCAGACACCCGAAGATGTCATTAAAACTATTCAGGAGTGGTTTGGAAATGATACCTGATGAATTAAATGAAATGGCCGAAGAACATTCCCAAAAACAGAATTCCTTCGCGCACAGAATCCATGTGTGCGCCGCTGCCGGATGCCGCTCCTCGGGCGGTGAAAAGGTGGCATCGGCTTTTGAGGATGAAATAAAAGAGCGGGGACAAACGGAAAAAATTGCTGTGAAGCGAACCGGCTGTATGGGACTCTGTGCCGAAGGCCCCATGGTCATCGTCTATCCCGATGAAACGATATACGGCAAAGTTTCTCCTGCGGATGTTGCGGAAATAATCGATAGCCTTGACGGCTCGCCGGTTGAAAGACTTTCGCTGGACTCCGAAATGCCGTTTTTTTCCGAGCAAACCCAGGTCGTGCTGGAAAACGCGGGCCGAACCGAACCGGAGAGTCTGGAAGACTATATCGTGGCCGAAGGTTACTCCGGCCTGATAACGGCCATCACTGAAATGACTCCCGATGAAGTCGTTAATGAAATGACGAAAAGCGGGCTGCGGGGACGCGGCGGCGGGGGGTTCCCTACCGGCCTGAAGTGGAGCACTGTTGCCAAAGCCGACGGCGATAAAAAATATGTTGTCTGCAATGCCGATGAAGGTGACCCGGGCGCTTTTATGGACAGAAGTGTGTTGGAAAGTGATCCGCATCGTATAATTGAAGGAATGGCTATAGCGGCCTACGCTGTGGGGGCCGATCACGGTTATGTCTATCTGCGTGCGGAGTATCCACTTGCTATAGAAAGACTTAAAAAAGCCATCCGGCAGGCGAAGCGTGCAGGATTTTTGGGAACGGAAATATGTGATACTCAATTCGATTTCAGTATCGAGATAAGATTGGGAGCCGGTGCCTTTGTGTGCGGTGAAGAAACGGCGCTTATGGCTTCCATCGAAGGGCGCAGAGGACAACCACGCCCCAGGCCGCCTTATCCGGCCAACTACGGGCTCTGGGGATTCCCCACACTGATCAATAATGTGGAAACTTTAGGGAATGTTCCCACCATACTGCGAAAAGGGGGGGAATGGTTTGCTTCGATCGGCACCGACGACAGCAAAGGGACAAAAGTTTTTGCGCTCGCCGGCAGAATTGTCAATACCGGCCTTGTTGAAGTGCCTATGGGGATCACTTTAAGAGAGATAATTTTCGATATCGGCGGCGGCATACCCGGAGGGGGAAATTTTAAAGCCCTCCAGACGGGCGGGCCTTCCGGCGGCTGTATTCCCGCTCAATACCTTGATATGCCCGTTGATTACGGATCGCTTGCTAAGGTGGGCTCCATTATGGGGTCCGGCGGTATGATTGTTATGGATGACTCCTCATGTATGGTTGATGTGGCAAAATATTTCATGGATTTTTGCAGGACGGAATCGTGCGGTAAGTGCATTCCCTGCCGTGCCGGCACCCCGCAAATGCATAAAATCCTGACTAAAATTACAAATGGAGAGGCCACGCACCGTGACCTGGATATCCTTAAAGACCTTTGCGATCTCGTGGAAAATACCAGCCTCTGCGGCCTGGGCCAGACGTCCGCCAATCCCGTCAAAAGTACCCTGAAATATTTTGAAGAAGAATATATCGCACATATAGAACAGGGGGAATGTCCCGCAGGTGTGTGTAAATTTAAAAGAACTGGAGAGGTTATAAATGGTTGCTCATCTTAATAGGAAAAGAAGGGATCCTGTCCGGACGCGACGGAAGGTAAAAACGCTTAAAATAAACGGCCTTGACGTCAGCGGAACCGACGAGCAGACAATTCTGGAGGTGGCGCGTGAGAATGATATCTCTATACCCACTCTCTGTACACTTGAAGGGCTGTCCAATATCGGCGCCTGCCGTATCTGTTTGGTGGAGGTCGAGGGGGCCAGGCGCTTGCTGCCGGCCTGCGCCACCCTTATCGATGAGGGGATGGTGGTAAAGACCAAAACGCCAAGGGTTGTCGAATATCGACGTAAGCTGGTCGAGCTGCTTTTTGCCGAAAAGAATCATTACTGTGCCGTCTGCGTCTCTAACGGACATTGTGAACTCCAACAGCTCGCCGAAGACCTCGGGGTCGATCATATACGTTATCCCTATGTGTACCCGGAGCTGAATGTGGATGCAACCCATGCCGAACTCGGGGTCGATCATAACCGATGCGTTCTATGCCAAAGATGCGTGAGAGTCTGTGATGAACTGGAAGGGGCGCATACATGGGACATGATGGACCGCGGGGAGAACACGCGCGTCGTTACCGATATGCATCAAAACTGGGGAGAAAGCAAGACATGTACGGAATGCGGCAAGTGCGTTCAGGTATGCCCCACCGGCGCATTGTTCAAAAAGGGCAGCGCCGTCGGTGAACTGGAAAAAGAAACAGAATTTCTTCCTTATTTGAAGGTCATGCGGGAGGAACAGTAAAAAATGGAAAAAGTGAAAATTGGTACTATATGGCTCGACGCCTGCTCAGGATGCCACATGTCCATGCTTGATATGGATGAGCGATTGCTGGAGCTTTCAGAGAGGATTGAAATGGTGTACGGGCCGCTTGTTGACTATAAAACGATCCCGGAAAATGTTGATGTGTTTCTGGTCAGCGGTTCTGTCAGCACCGATAAAGAGATGGACTATGTCAAAAAAATCCGTGAAAATACAAAAATCGTGGCCTCCTTCGGTGACTGTGCCGTTACAGGCAATCTGCCTTCCATGCGCAATCCCGTGGGTACAAGAGATATCCTCCAGGAGGTTTATTCACAGGAAGGAAATCCCTGCAGCCAATTGCCGGGAATGAGTGAAGATACCCCACTGCCACGGCTCCTCAAGAGAGCGCGTCCGGTGCATGAGGTTATCGAGGTTGATCAATTTATTCAGGGCTGCCCGCCCCATGCCGACCTTATCCATTTGATAGTCAGCGAACTTTTGGAGGGCAGAACGCCCCGGCGTGGCATCAGAACGATGTTTGGCTGAGTTTTTAGAGAGAAAAAACGGTGGAGTCTGATTAATATAAAAATTTAACATTACAGTAATCGAGAAAATCCCATGACAAGGGAAATAAAAATAGATCCCGTAACCAGGATAGAAGGTCATGCAAAAATAACTTTGCATCAAAACGATGACGGAGCCGTATCGGACGCCCGCTTCCATGTTACACAGTTTCGCGGCTTCGAGAAATTTTGTGAAGGACGTCCCTTTCATGAAATGCCGGCTATCACCGCCCGTATCTGCGGTATATGCCCCGTGAGCCATATGCTGGGAAGCGGTAAAGCCGGCGACGAACTGATGGCCGTGCGCATACCCGAAACGGCTGTAGCCCTCCGGCGTCTGCTGAATTACGCGCAGATGGTTCAGTCTCATGCGCTGAGTTTCTTCCACCTCTCCGGACCCGATCTTCTGCTCGGCATGGATGCGCCCGCCGCTGAGAGAAATGTACTGGGGCTGGCCGGGGAACATCCCGATCTGGCGAAAAAAGGAATAAGGCTGAGGCAGTTCGGACAGGAACTTATTGAGAAACTTGCCGGGAAAAAAATTCATGCCGCATGGGTGGTCCCCGGAGGGGTCAATAAACCGATGGATGCGGAAGTGCGGGAGAAGTTTTTGAACGAAATCCCCGAAGCAATGGCTATCGCTAAAGAGGCATTAGACGTTTTCAAAAGCATCCACGACAATTTTGAGCGTGAAATTAAAAGCTTTGGCTGCTTCCCTTCGGCCTTCCTGGGCATGGTTGATTCCGACGGCCATCTCGACCACTATGACGGCTACCTGAGGTTGATTGACGCCGATGGTCATAAAATCGTTGAGGATTTCCTGCCCTCTGACTATGACTCCGTGATAGGGGAAGCCGTTGAGCAATGGTCGTACCTGAAATTCCCGTATTATAGAAAGAAAGGCTATCCGGACGGGGTTTACCGCGTCGGGCCGCTTGCGCGCCTGAATGTGTGTGACAGCTGCGGTACGCCCGAGGCCGACACGGAACTGGAAGAATTCCGCGGACTCAGTGAAGGACGGCCGGTGGACAGTTCTTTTTATTATCATTATGCGCGCCTGATCGAGATTGTCCATGGCCTGGAACGTATTCAACAGATACTCGAATGGCCTGATATCGTGGCGAAAAGAGTGCGCGCCCGGGCCGAGGCCAATGCCCTTGAAGGGGTCGGCGCCATCGAAGCCCCCCGGGGCACCCTGCTGCATCACTACGGCATCGATGAGGATGGATTGATTTCGTATGTCAACCTTATCGTCGCGACCGGCCATAATAATCTTGCGATGAATCATGGCGTTAAACAGGTTGCACAGGAGTTTGTCAAGGGGGACGAGATTCAGGACGGGATGTTGAACAGGGTCGAAGCGATAATAAGAGCTTTTGACCCCTGCCTGAGCTGTTCCACCCACGCCTTGGGCAAAATGCCGATAAACATTGAGCTCTACGATAATAAGGGCGAGAAAATCGCCGAACAATCGAGCGGTCTGTGATCGATGCTCCTGAGGCGCTTAAATCCTGCAGATCGATGCAAATTTGGTGAGTCCTCAGTGAACCACGTTGATTTGGGGTTCCTACCGCCGGGCTTGTCCCGGTGGAGGAGTATTTA
>JAGYMJ010000328.1 GCA_018400625.1 Planctomycetota bacterium | reverse complement strand
TAAATACTCCTCCACCGGGACAAGCCCGGCGGTAGGAATCCAAAATCAACGCCGTTCGCTGATGACTTGCGATATATATGATTATTATAATACACGTCGTTTTCACTGTTCAACTAAATCCCTTTAAATCCCTTGTTATTGACAAAATGTTACAGCCGATTTATAATTACGGACAAGCGGAAGCAAATGGTATGAAAACACCATTAATAATATTATTTCTTTATCAAATTTGATCAGAAACTTTAAAAATGAAAAAATATCAGTTAGAACTCAAAGAAAGTGCGGAGGAGATGAAAACAAAAGGTGCTATTGATCCCGAGTATTACAAGAAGTTTGATGTGAAGAGGGGGCTCAGGAATGAAGACGGCAGCGGTGTGCTGGTGGGGCTTACAAAAATTGGTGATGTTCACGGCTATATTCTTGATGAGGGAGAGACTGTGCCGGTCGATGGGCGCTTACGCTACCGCGGTATCGATATCAAAGAACTTGTACGAGGCTTTCAGTCGGAGAATCGGTTCGGGTTCGAGGAAACGGCCTATTTGCTGCTCATGGGCCGACTGCCTGATAAGGACGAGCTGGAATCTTTCAGCAGGATGCTGGGTGAAAAGCGGGATTTGCCGGAAGGCTTCACTGAAAAGATGATTTTGGAGGCTCCGAGCAACAACATCATGAACAAGCTCGCCCGCTCAGTTCTTGTTGCCTATTCATACGATGAAAATCCGGAGGACTACTCCATTGGAAATGTTCTGCGCCAGTTGATTGATCTGATCGCCCGGTTCCCGGTTTTTGTCTCTTACGGCCTTCAGGCCAAGCAGCACTATCACGGCAATAAAAGCCTGTATATCCACACTCCGCTTCCCGAAGACAGCACCGCTGAATGCGTGCTCAAGCTGACAAGGCCCGATTCATCGTATACCCGGCTCGAAGCGGAATTGCTCGACCTTATGCTTGTTTTACATGCCGAGCATGGGGGCGGTAATAATTCGGCTTTTTCGGTTCATGTCGTCTCCTCGGCCGATACCGACACCTTTTCGGCTATTGCGGCTGCGGTCGGTTCGCTGAAGGGAACCAAGCACGGCGGGGCCAACATAAAAGTTAAAAACATGATGGATGATATCAGCCGTAATGTGTCCGACTGGAAAGATGATGACGAGGTGGCGGCTTACCTCGAGAAAATACTCAACAAAGAGGTGTTTGATCAGGCCGGCCTTATCTATGGAATGGGCCATGCCGTATATACTCTGTCGGACCCCCGTGCCGTCCTTTTGAGTGAGAAAGTCAAGGAACTGGCGGAGGAAAAGGGATGGAAGGATGAATTTGCTCTTTATAAAAAGGTGGCGGAACTGAGCCCGAAGATATTTAAGAAGGTGAAGGGCAGCGATAAAACCATCGCCCCCAACGTCGATTTTTATTCCGGTTTTGTTTACAGGATGCTGGGTATTCCCGAAGATCTTTACACACCTCTTTTTGCTGTAGCGCGTATAGCGGGGTGGAGTGCTCATCGAATAGAGGAGATGATCAACGGCGGCAGGATCATACGTCCCGCCTATAAGCATATTCGCGAAGAAGAGTTATCGTATATCCCTATAAAAGAAAGAAAATAAATCAGTTGACTATACTGGATAATTGAAATGAACTATGTCGGGGTGGATATCGGAGGAACAAATATTCGGGCGGGAGTGGTGAACGAGGGGGGGGATATACTGGCAATGGACAGTATATCCACCTTGCGCGACCGTTGCTGTGAGGCTATAGTCAAGGATTTAGTTGACTTAGTTTGCAGAGTTGTTAAGTCCGCCGATATGGAATTCGATGATTTGGAATATATTGGCGTTGGATTGCCCGGGTCAATAAACAGAAAAGAGGGGATTTTAATCTTTGCCAATAACTTTGGATTCAGAGATGTTCCGCTCGCCCGGCTGATTCAGGAGCATATCAATCTGCCCGTTTATCTGCAAAACGACGCCAACTGTGCAGCTTTGGCCGAAAGTGTGGCCGGCGCTGCAAAAGATGTTTCCAGCTCTATTACAATAACACTTGGAACGGGAATCGGCGGCGGGATTGTGCTGGGGGGAGAAATATATTCAGGGTTCAATGATGTTGCGGGCGAGCTCGGGCACATGGTGATCGTCAGCGGTGGTGAAACCTGCTCATGTGGGCGAAAAGGCTGCTGGGAAGCCTATGCATCGGCTACGGCGCTGATAAGACAAACAAAGCGGGCCGCTTTGAAAAATCCGGATTCCCTGTTAAATCTGACATTTGGCGGTGAGGGTAATGATAGAGATGCCGGGAAGGTCTTTGAGGCCGAGGCCGAAGGGTGTGATGTCGCGGCCCGTGTCGTAAAAAATTATATCCATTATCTTGCCGAGGGCATAACGGATTTAATCAATATATTCAGTCCGGAACTGCTGGTGGTGGGGGGCGGGATTTCTCAACAAGGAGAGAATCTTTTAAGCAGATTGCGACCTGTTGTGGAGGCCGGTATCTATTATAAAGGCAGGCCTCATACAGAGATCGTTAAAGCCCGGCTCGGGGGGGAGGCCGGGATAGTAGGGGCGGCTATGATAGGCGCTTAAGCGCTTAGCCCGCATTTCTCACAAAGCAAAGACACTTTTTAGGATAAAAGCTTTTATG
>JAGYMJ010000327.1 GCA_018400625.1 Planctomycetota bacterium | reverse complement strand
AGACCCAAACTGCTTCCCTTGGCGGTTACCCTGGCCATCTACGGTTATCATTACCGGAGGGTGTGTGAGCTGCATATTCTTTGAGCAAAGGGAGTAAAAATTCAATGAGATTAAATGGTATTCATCTTGATCAAACAAGCATTAATAAAGCAGATCAGTTCATTAACAGGAGGTAAGTTATGCCAGAATGGAATCAACCCCCGGGGGGATCCACGCCGACGCTGGAAGAAGTGCTGGAGAAAATTCGGCAGCAGTTTAAAAGATTCAAGGGGGGGCCGGTCCTGATTCTTGCCGCCGTTGTGGTGGTTGTTGTCGTATGGACCTCATGGTTCACTGTCCAGCCTGAGGAAACGGGAATTGTCCAACGCTTCGGGAAGGTCATGCGCACGGCCGGTCCGGGACTGCATTTCAAATTGCCTTATGGCATCGAAAAGGTCCGTCTGCTGCCAACGGCGCGAGTGCTGAAAGAGGAGTTCGGATTTCGGACGGTGTCCGCCGTACCCGGTGAAAAGAGCCGCTATGACACGCGCGGTGCTTACAAGGACGAGTCGCTTATGCTAACCGGAGATCTAAACGTCATCGATGTCCAGTGGATCATTCAGTACCGCATCGAAGACCCGATCCGCTACCTGTTTCAGGTGCGCGACACACCGAAAACGATCCGCGATACCACCGAGGCGATCATGCGCCGCGCAGTCGGCAACCGTCTAGGCAGCGATGTGTTGACTACCGGCCGGGTGACAGTGGCCAGTGAAGCCAAAACAGAAATCCAGAAAATCCTGACTGCCTATGAGTCCGGCGTGCGCCTGGTGACCGTGGAGCTACAGGACGTAACGCCGCCGGATAGGGTTAAACCGGCCTTCAATGAAGTTAACGAATCACGTCAGGACAAGGAGCGAACGATCAATAAAGCCCAGGAACAGGCCAACCGGGAAATCCCCAAAGCCCGGGGCGTGGCCGAGCAACGCATTAGTGAGGCTGAAGGCTACGCCATTGAACGCGTCAACCGGGCCGAAGGCGAGGCCAACCGCTTTGAGGCCATCTTAGCCCAATACGAGGGGGCACCGCAGGTCACGCGCCGGCGGCTGTATCTGGAGGCCATGACCGGTTTACTGGCGGACATGAAGGCGCTCTATATTGTGGATCAGGACCAGAAGGCCATGGTGCCGTGGCTTCCACTGGAATCCGGCGCACCACCATCAGCACAAGGGAGGCAACCATGAAATTTACCGTCAAAGCAGTCATCACCGTGATAGGAGTGGTGATCGTTATCGTGCTCTATAGTGGTCTATACACGTTGGAAGAAGGCATGCAGGCGATTGTCGTGCAATTCGGTCGTCCCGTTGGGGAACCGGTAACCAAGGCGGGGCTGCACATGAAACTGCCTTTTGTGCAGGAGGTCCTGCGGTTTGAAAAGCGCCTGCTGGTTTGGGACGGTGATCCAAACCAGGTTCCTACCAAGGGGCGCGAGTTCATCTGGGTGGATACCACCGCCCGATGGCGGATTGCCGATGCGAAAAAATTTCTGGAGAACGTGGCCAGCGAAGAAGGCGCTCAGTCGCGTTTGAATGATATCCTCGATTCGGTGGTGCGCGACCAGGTGTCGAGTAGCGAACTTGTGGAGCTCGTGCGAAGCGCTTCGTGGGAAGTGCCCGAGGACGAAGCCTTGAAGGAGGTTCCAAAGGAGCGCGAAGAAGAGCTTAAAAGGGAGATTGCACGGGGCAGGGAAGAGATCACCCGCACGATACTGACTGAGGCACAAAAGATCATCCCCCAATACGGCATCGAACTGGTGGATGTGCGCATCAAGCGCCTCGATTACGTGAAAAGCGTCCGGGAAAAGGTCTATGAGCGAATGATATCCGAGCGCAAGCGCATCGCGGCGCAGTTCCGTTCCGAAGGCGAGGGACGTAGCGCCGAGATCCTCGGGACAATGGAAAAAGAGCTGCGTCAGATCCGTTCAACCGCTTACCGTCGGGTGCAGGAGGTTCAGGGTCAGGCTGACGCTGAGGCTACTCAAATATACGGTCAGGCTTATAACAAAAATCCTGAATTTTATGCCTTTTTAAACACACTTGAAAGCTACAAAGAGAAAACCAATATGAACTCCGTGTTGATTCTCACCACGGACAGCGACTTTTATCAATACGTCAAAAATGCGAATCCAAGCAAAGCGCAGGTTCCGTCGGCTCAATAGTCACGAAAAGATTTACCGGCAGGGGGAAACGTTTGAAAGTAAACAGGTTTGCGGATGACAATGCCGCTGGTTATTGCGAGGGTTTCCTGTTGGCTGGATTGCCGGTGTTATATGCCGGAACGGGCAGAAACCCGTTGGAAAGGAACGATATGACAACGAATCAATCACCAGAGGATATCGAACAATTGCTGGCCGAGGCCGATGAACTCGTACTGCGAATTAGCTCAGATGTTCTCAACGAAATGGAAGAAGAGCATCGGTTGCAGTTTGAAATACATGCTCAAAAACTTGAAAGTATCAAATCCAAAGTTCAGGGCGGAAGTGATAAGAAAAAAGCTTGGAAAGCAGACTCCGGTGCAGAAGGCATTCATGATGCGATTCTTGATATTATCAAGGCCATGCGGGGTTTCACAAAATCACTTTCCGGATGACAGCCAAACACTTTTGTATAAAAAAGGCGCCATCATCTAAAAGGAGACATACCATGAAATCAAGCACAATAGACGAAGTGGAAGGCAAGTTTCACCAAGTCAAAGGTAAGATCAAAGAGGAGGCCGGCAAAATAACCGACAGCCCCGAACTGCAAATCGAAGGAAAAGATGAAAAAACAGCCGGCAAGGTTCAAGAGAAAGCCGGAGATATCAAGAAGATTTTCGGTAAGTAATCAAAGACGCTAACAATACAATTGAAGGAGGAGATCAACATGCTTTGGACAATATTCGTACTACTTCTAATTCTATGGGGCCTGGGACTGATGACCGGCTACACGCTGGGTGGTGTCATTCATGCCCTGCTGGTGATTGCCATTATTGTAGTGCTGATCCAGGTTATTCAAGGCCGGCGGCGGATGTGATCCGCCGATGCTATGCCATCCAAAATTAAGCATCGTTAAAAAAGGAGTGTCAATCATGAAAACGAAACGTGCGATTATTGGCAGTTTGGTCTTTTTCATCGTTCTGTTTACCTTCGTAGGCTGTGCATCGACATCCAAACAGTCGAGCACCGGGGAATATGTCGACGATTCGGTCATCACGACCAAGGTCAAGTCGCTGCTGGCAGGGGACGATTTTCTCAAATCCTTCCGGATCAGCGTCGAGACCTACAAGGGTGT
>JAGYMJ010000326.1 GCA_018400625.1 Planctomycetota bacterium | reverse complement strand
GCACGGTGGTGATGTTACGGGGTTCACTGAGGACTTACGGTGAAATGCTGTCCTGTTAAATCGGGAAAAAAGATGATTGAATTAGCTGGATTACCCGATCATTGATTGAAGCTTTGTTTTTGCCTGGAATTTTCCTTCCTCGCTCGCTGCGGTTAAAATATCTTCTACAGCACTGCACTGTCTTTCAGTGAAAATCATTGCCTTTCCGTCGCGGATATTTTTTAGAAGACCAGTGCGGGGAGCCGTTAAAAAGCCTTCCAGACCTTCCAAACCGGCCATTTTTTTGGCTGATATCTTTACCAGCGGAACCAAACAGGAAAGGACACTATCCGCCTCGGCTGCTCCTTCCGGCTGCAACAAGTCACATTTGTTGGCGATATAAAGGACCTGCTTCTCTTTGATCGCTTGCCGGATTTTCGGCAGAACATTTTCAAGCGCATCGGGCTGCCTGACATCAAAGACGAAAAATATTATATCGGCCTCGTGTATCAGACGCAAGGTGTTGTCTATTGCCGTTACCTCCAGTTCATCACTGCCGTCATGGATGCCCGCGGAATCCATAATATCGAACGGGATCCCGTTGATAGCCATCCGATCCTTAACGACATCTCTTGTGGTGCCGGGGGTGGGATGCACGATGACGCGCTCTTTGCGCAGCAGGGAGTTGAGCAACGTTGATTTTCCCGCATTAGGCGGTCCGAGAAGCATTATTTTAACGGGCTGGAGCATCCCTATGGCGTCATCGGCGGTCTGGAGAAGATTTTGCAATTCGTTGACGGCATCCCGGGGATTTTCATCCAGGGCTTTAGCTATTTCAGACAATTTATGGTGAAGCGCCCCGTTGGCCTGATGGAGCAGCATTTTAAGCGCCGGCCTCGTTTCGGCCCTCGGCAGTTCACTGAAGGCTTCTCCCTTAATGGCTTTGGCGGAAAGCGGTTCCGCAGCGTTCAGCATAGTATCCTGCATGACCTGCCGCCAGGGTATCGCCTCGGCCCCATTGTCCTGCAAGCACTCCAAGACCGTATTGACGGCAACCGCTCCGCCGTGGCAGTTGATTTCGTAGGACTCGCACCCCAGCGGGCTCTGTTCTTCGGATAGATGGGCCACAACCACCTCATCGACGGTTTTATTGTTCTGTTCGATTGTGCCATGAGCTATCCGGCCGGGTGCAATCCGGGCGGCCCTCCGTTTCGTGCCTTCAAAACATAATTCGAGCACGGAAAGCGCATCCTGGCCGTAGAGCAAGATCACTCCGATACCTCCCTCGCCGCGCGGGGTTATAATACTGCATGTTGGTTTATCGGACATGGCTCTTATAATATCTATCAAAAAACATTATTCGGGGTAGAGGTGGGCATCGGCTTCGATAATGTGCCCGTCTCCGGAACGGTACTGCACGGCGCCTTTGCTTGTATTCTCCGACAAAAAAGCCTTGCTGCGGGCTTTATCCCGGGTCCTTTTTTTCTCCAAATCCGCCCAGGACCCGCCGTCATTCAGCATACTCCGGAGTTCTTCAACCGGCGCATCAGGAGGTGGTGAAAGGGCCAGATCATGCATCTCATCGGGATCATTTTTCAGATCAAACAGACGATATCTCGCGGTGGGGAAATCAACCAGCTTCCATCGCTCATCACGCACCATGCGGAATTGTGTTTTCCCGCCGCCAAGAAGTTCGGAACGCGCCCATTTTTTCCGCCTTTCTGAGGTTCCTCTTCCCAGAAGAGAGTTAAGACTCTCCCCATCCAATGTTTCCGGCTTCTCCATATCCGCCCACTCGCACATGGTAGGAAACAAATCAAGAAGTTCGACGGGGGTATTGATGCTCTGGCCTGGAGAAATATCCGGCCCGGAGATCAGCAGAGGAACTGCGGCCGATCCGTCATAATAGGTGCGCTTCCACCAAAGGCCGTGCTCTCCGGCCATGTCACCATGATCGGACGTGTAGATAATATATGTGTTATCCAGAAATCCCGCTTCTTCAAACCCCTCAAGCAGGGCGCCGATGCAGTCGTCAACGTAATCCACGCAGGCGTAGTAACATGCCAAAGCATATCTTTGCTGATCGGCAGAAAACTTGAGCAGATTGAAGTCATCGACGATGAATCGGTCATGGGGGTGCAGATCATCGGGATAACCGGGGGGGAGTTCCGGCAATGTTAAATCGCTTTCAAGGTATTTCTGTATATACCGGCGTGGCGCGGTCAACGGGAAATGCGGCCGTGAGAATGATGCGCAGAACAGCCATGGGGCCCGGTTATTGGAGGCCGCAAATTCATCCATCCATGCAAGGCTCTCCGTCGTTATGACCTGATCGACAAGCATGCTTTCGGGTATATGCGTGGGGCCGGCAAACGGGAAACGACCAACAGAGTGTCGGTTCCACCTCCCGTCGGCCGTATCGGGAGGATCGGGTTGATGGGTGACCCCGCCGCCACCCAGATCACCATAGGGGCGCTCATCCCACCCGTGCATCTGCTCCCGGCCCCTGAAGTGCATTTTGCCGACAGCAGCCGTTTTGTATCCGTGCGACCCGAGCCATCCCGGCAGGGTAACATGCTCGGGAAACAGTACCGACCCGTTGCTCCATCCCGAGCAGTTATAAGTGTATTTGCCGGTGAGAAAGCTATAGCGGCTCGGAACACAGAGGGGGGTCTGGCAATACGCCGAATGAAAAACGGCAGAGCGCTGCGCCAGGCGATCAAGTGCCGCTGTATCAACAACAGGATCATTAGCAAAGCCGGCGACATGCGGATTGTGCTCATCCGTGACAATGAAAAGTATATTGGGTTGTCTGCTCATCCGTTCCTCCTTTGAATTGGATCGGTCTTGTTGGAATCAGTGTAAATAAATATTCAGTGAAACGTGCGCCGTGTCGGTGAGGTAACAACGTGGTTCATTGAACCCTTAGAATACCCATCAGTTGCTTATAACCCACTTACTGATATTGCGCGCGTTCGGGTCGAACTCGACGCCGACGCAACGGCAGGGGCGGGGGTCGTCGCCATATTGAACCGCATACCCTTTCTCCCGTATCTGCTCCAGCGCCTCCTCGGCGCTGCCGTGGAGCTTGAACTCGAATATAAATATCTCCTTTTCCGTCTTGATCACCGCATCGATCCGTCCCTTGTTTGTGCTGACCTCGCTCTCCACCATGGCGCCGATAAACTTAAATACAGCAAAAAAAAGGCTTTGATAGTACTTCTCATATTTCAGAGTTATGTCGTTGGGGATCCCCGCAAAGAACACTTTCAGGTGCTCAAGCATCTCATCGATATCACCGTTTTCCAATGCCAGCGCTATGCCCTGGAAAGTGCGGCTGAGCTCCGGTTCCTGCACTTCGGACATCTTCTGCGTCAGCCAGTAGCTGAAAGACTGCTGGATCTCACGGTTGGGATAATCAAGATCGTAATACTGCATACCCATCGCATAATGATCGCGCAGAATTGTGAGGTAGCCGGTCTGATACAACAGAGCCAGCGAATTGAGTTCGGCCGGATCGTAGGTTGAAAAAGCGGTAGCCGGCAGGCTCAGGTCGTTCGTATCCAGGGGGTTCTGTTTCAGGAGGCGCAAAAGGAAACT
>JAGYMJ010000325.1 GCA_018400625.1 Planctomycetota bacterium | reverse complement strand
TTCGCCCCCAAGCAGGCCTTCAGGGCGCGTGTGCTGCGTCTCATACCATTGTTTTGAAGCCCCCACACCTGCGCGCCCAAGCAGTTCAAACGTGTCGGTTTTCTTGAATTCATTACCAAGCCCTGCGTGCGCACTTGCCCTATGACGCCAAGCACGGAAATTGTCGAAATCATAGCGTCCTTCCCCAAAGCCGAACCATGAAGAGTTCGCTATAAGCCAGTCCTGACGGGCGCCAGCAGTTAAAGCGCTCTTATTGAGGTCGTTGCTCACCGTTCCCAGATTATAACTTGCATCGAGCAGACGGCGGTACCTTTGAGTGCTCTGGCGTGCACGCCAGCCCGCCCGCATGTCGAAACTGTCTGTATTACCGGCAGAACCGCTGAGATGGAGGTTGAAATTTTGTAACCATTGTCTGTCCGAATCCTCATTTGCGTCAACTTCTAATACGGCATTGCCGAGCAGCAAAATGCCAACTGTAGTTACGATAACTAATATTTTCATAAAAATCTCCAATAGAGCCTGAAGGACTTACTATGCCACTTTGCACGTAAATATTCAGTGAACCCCGTCTCACTTGATCACCACCGTGCTCTGTGCCGGTGGGACGATGATTAAGCACTACGAGGCGCCAACGCCCTAAACTCCGCCCTTCATTTCTTTTCGTGCACATCGACAATTTTGTGTCGATGTACGATTCCTAAGCGGCCTATTTAATTGAACTTTCACCCATCATCAAGAGGCGTCCGCAGCTATGGCAAAAAACCGGTTCATTGCAGCGCATCAGCTCATTTTCAATCTGTTTAGGAACTCTTGTAAAACATCCTCTGCATATTCTTTTTTCAACTTTAACAAGCGGTCGTTTCTTGTTGGATTTTGCTATCTGCTCATATTTTGAGAGCAGCCGGCTATCTATTTGCGCCCGGATAGATTCCTTTTTCTTATTCAGTTCAGCGATTTGAGAATCATATTTTTCGATATCCTGCTTCACTTCACTGCTTATTTCGTGCAGTTTATTCTTTTCAGATGCAATTTCAGATTTCATTTCCGCTTCAGCTTCCACCAATTTATCCACTGTTTCAAAAGCCGTCAATTCTTCATCTTCCCACCGCTCGATATCCGCCTGATTACTCATAATATTTTTTCTGATCTTATCGTAATCACTCTGATTTTTGGTTGTATTCAATTGCGTGCGCAATTTTTCATTTTCATCTTTTGCTGATTGGATTTTCACCTCCAGGGAATCAGCAATCTTTTGATTATTTATCCTTTTCTGGTGAATTTCCTCAAGATTGTTTTCCAATTCAGCAACAGTTTTTTGCTGATTGACGATGTCTATCTGCAAATTATTTTTATCCTTTTCCAACTGCTTGACTTCATCCTCTGTCGATTGCAAGACCATGAGTCTGTTCAACTGTTCATTCAAATCCATCCTTTTACTCTCCTCTAAGTTATGTTTTAAGCGATTAGAACGTATTAATTTTCAGGTACACAAAAAAAGCCCGGTCATAGATGACCGGGCGAAGGGCCATGTACCAAAACTCTGCGTAAAACGACATATTACTCGGTACATACTCATCCTGTTCATCAGCCTGATAAGGATATCAGGTAGAGAATACTTAGACAAAATAGTTCTCGCCGTTTTCTTCATTTTCCTCATCTTCTTCCTGCATCTCATCAATAAACCCTTCCAGTACCCTTATACGCCTTGGGTGTTGAAGTTCTCTGATAGCTTTTACTTCGATCTGTCGCACTCTTTCCCTGGTAACATTAAATATCTTTCCTACCTCTTCAAGAGTATAAGTATAACCATCACCTAACCCGTAACGCAACTTTACTATTTCACGTTCACGATAAGTAAGGCTGTTAAGTATCTTATCCATTTCATCTTTAAGTATTTCCTGAGTTGCGGAAGACAAAGGTGACTCGGCACTTGAATCCTCAATGAATTCGCCAAAAGTGCTCTCCTCGGATTCGCCTATAGGGCGATCCAGACTTATCGGACGGCTGGATATTTTAAGGATTCTACGCGTTTCTTCAATGCTGAGGTCCGCTTCATTTGCCAGTTCCTCCAACGTAGGTTCCCGCCCAAGTTTTTGGGAAAGTTTCTTGACTTTTTCCCGCATGTTGCTCATTGTTTCAATCATGTGAACGGGGATACGAATAGTACGTGCCTGATCCGCGATTGCCCTGGTAATGGCCTGCCGTATCCACCATGTAGCATATGTGCTGAATTTAAAGCCGCGCCTGTGCTCATATTTATCCACAGCGCGCATCAAACCGGTATTGCCTTCCTGGATTAGGTCTAAAAAATTAAGTCCCCTGTTGCGGTATTTTTTGGCGACGCTGACAACCAACCGGAGGTTGCCGCTGGAGAGGTCCTGTTTTGCATGCTCATACTGTCCATGGACGTGGATCAAAGCTTCCATTCTGCGTTTGAAAACATGGAAGGGCTGGCAGAATTCCCCTTCGAATTGCTTCATTTCTTCCCGAAGTGCCCGAAGTTTAGCACTCTTACCGGTTTCCTTCTTTTCAGCTTCCACCAACTGATTATGCAGTTCCATTCCTTCTTCATAGCGCTTGCGCATTTGTTCCATATATGGCTGCACTCTTCGCATTCGCAGGCCAAGCTCCTCCAGAAGTATCTGCATTTTACGCAAGTTCGCCTGAACATTGCGCAGTATCTGAATTTTCTTTTTAGCAACCGTTTTCTTCGCTTTATACCACTTACGCCATTCCTTCTTAACTTTCTCAATCAATCGTTTAATTGTTTTGATATTTTGCGGTAAACGCGCGGTCAGGGCTTCTTTTTCCACATCTTCAACCGCAGAAACATCCAATGTTCTGTCAAAAGGTAATTCATGCTCATGAACCTCTATCATCGTTTCGATAGAATCTTGGATGCACGGCAGAAACTGCATTATGCGTCTCCTGAAACGCTTCCGTGTGATTTCTATGCGTTTGGCATAAGCGATTTCCTGTTCACGTGTCAAAAGCGGTATTTCACCCATTTGTGTAAGATACATCCTCACGGGGTCATCGATCTGTTCCGTACTGCCTACCACATCCTCAAGGTCAGCCGTTTCAGGTTCTTCATCAGCATCCAGATGTACATCTTCCGATTCTGTAAGCTTTGACTCGTCAATTACTTCTATGCCCTCTTCATCCAAAGAAAGCAGGATTTCATCAATATATTCGGGATTTATCGCTTCTTCAGGCAAAAGGTGGTTGAGTTCTTCATAAGTCAGAAACCCTTTCTTTTTCCCCCTTTTGACAAGTTCGATCGTTTCATCGCCAAATACAAGTGATTTATTGTTATCTTGACTTTCGGGCATATTCAACTCCTCATTTATTCATTTCCAGACTGTTTTTTGTTCTTTTCCTTGCGCTTCATTTCAACATAGTTTTTCAGCCATTCATCGTCTTCCTCGTTCCCGCCGTCCATTTTTGCAAGCTCGTTCCGCTTTACTTCCTCCATATATTCAACATAAGCACTCAATCGGTTCGCCTTATTGCCGGTGGCATATTTATTTTCCTTTTCGACCGATTCACGGATTTTTTTGACTTGATGCGGGTCGCTGAGCATATAGAGAAAATCTGCTTCTGAAAGCGGGCCGTTTTCAGCACATTTGCTAAAGAGTAAAACCAGCATATTGCGCTCGGAACATTCCGGGAATAATTCACATTCAAAGACTCCTTCCTCTGCAATTTTTGTCTGATAATCCGGGTTTGCAAGCAGAAAAGTCAAAAGTTCGACCAAAAATGTTCGTTCGGGGCCGGCCGGGCTTACAGACTCTTGCGTTTCTTCCGAATTACCCGTCCCGTAATTCTGTCTTCTTACCAACCTTTCCATGTAGTCGAATGCGATCTGTGGATTTATGCTCAGCTCATCCGCTATCTTTCGTATAAGCATCTCTTTTTTAATCTCGTTGGGAACATTGAGAGCAATCTCTGCAAGATGATGGAAAACCTTTGAACGTTCCTCCCGTTGATTGAAGTCATGTTCCAGTTTCGCTTTTTTAATGCAAAAATCCAAAAAATCGTCACTACCGTCAAGACATTCTTCAAAAGCTCCTTTACCCTTTTCAATCAAAAAATCACATGGATCAAGCCCCGCAGGCAGCGTTGAAACTTTGGGTTCCACATCGCTCTCCAACAAAGTCTTTATGCTGCGTTCGGCCGATTTCCGACCTGCCTCGTCCGGATCAAATAACAGTATAACCCTTTCGCAAAGTTTACTGAGTATATCAGCGTGATATTCTGTCAGAGCCGTCCCCAACACAGCAATAACATTCTCAAAGCCATACTGATGTGCCATAATAACATCGGTATAACCTTCAACAATGACAGCCGTCTCTTTTTTACGGATATCCCGGCGGCCGACATCCAGACCGTAAAAACAAGAGCCTTTATTAAATATCGGTGTCTCCGGACTGTTCAGATATTTGGCGTCCTGCTCGTCATCCAGAGCCCTGGCGCCAAAGCCAATAACACGCCCGTTACGGTCACTTACAGGGAAAATTAGCCTATTTCTGAACCGGTCGTAATGAGAGTTCCCTCCCTCACGCGGTATAATTAATCCCGCCAGTTCTACTGAATTGGGGTCCAGATTACGCTTTTTGGCTAGATTTACAACATTTTCCCACCCAGCAGGGGCATAGCCTATACGCCACTTTTCAATGGAATCCTGATTGATTCCTCTGTTTTTCAGATAATCCCGGGCTTTTTCCGACCCCCGTGCTTTCCTAAGACATTTAGTGTAAAAAATGGCCGCAAGTTCATTTATTCGCCGCAATGTATTCTTTTCCGATTGGCGCTGTTCGACGACCTCCGGCTCTTCATTCTTGTATAGAGACAGGTCAATACCGGCTTCTGAGGACAGAAGTTCGAGGGCTTCATAAAACTCCAGGCCTTCCAACTCTTTCAATAAAGTAAAGATATTGCCGCCCGCCTTGCATCCAAAACAATGATATAATCCTTCCTCAGAATCCACATGAAAAGAAGGGGTCTTTTCATTATGGAAAGGGCACAACCCTATATATTTAGCGCCCTTCTTTTGCAGATTAGTATATCTTTTGAACAAACGTACGATATCCGTGCGTCGTATGATATCCTGGATAATATGTTCTGGAATCCTGCCCGCCAATGCCGTTTGCCTGGAGTTTAAAGGTGCAAATTATATCAGATTAACCATTATATATTATAACCGCATGGGAAAATCGGGCAAGTGAATATCCCCCAAATCCGACAAATAGTTTTTGGACTGTTGAATCCTAAATATTCAGTGAATCCCGTTGCGTCATCACCACCGTGCCCTGTGCCGGTGGAATAATGATTCAGAGCT
>JAGYMJ010000324.1 GCA_018400625.1 Planctomycetota bacterium | reverse complement strand
CTATAACCGAAGTCAACCATATTTTTTTTGACTATTTCTACGTCTTCGTGTCCAAAGTCACATATCTTTTTATCAGGGAAACGACGTAATATGTGTTTAAGACCGTCTCTATATGTTCTTCAGGTTCCATGAGTTTTATTGATTTTATTCCAGTCGAGGAATTTATGAGCGAGCTCTGATAGCAGTGGGGAATTTTTATCAGATTGTTGTTTTTTTTGCTCTGAACGGGGGGATGCGTAATAATCAGCTAAAGCTCGATGGAATTTTGCCTGAGCACTTCTTTTATCCGTCCCAAAATACTGGCGTTTACGTTTTCCGTCATTATCAGGGATATCGGCAACCCATTGTTCGTGACTGCCCGACCATCTGAGTTCAATAGCCATCATTTTACCTCCAGTCGCTATTTTGCGACCAAATTTGCGACCATAAGGACTGAAATCCTCTGGCCGCAACTAAAAGTGGCTATTGTAAGTGCTATTGGGGGAATGGTTTAAGGATGGTGAGGGCGGTGGGGATCGAACCCACGACCTACGGATTAAAAGTCCGTTGCTCTGCCTAGCTGAGCTACACCCTCATCGTCCGACTTACCACAAACATCTTATCTCTCTATAGTATATTGTAAAATCCTAACTTTGTCGAATGACTATTATAGACAATAAAGATGGATATTTTAAAGTGGGGAAAACCACTTATATTTTGGCGGAATATAAATATAAAAAACCTCATAGCGCTTATCAAGCGGCTATGAGGCTTTTAGGTTGTGGCGAGGCCGAAGGGACTCGAACCCTCAACCTTCGGATCGACAGTCCGACGCTCTAACCAAGTTGAGCTACGGCCCCACTGAATGATGTGCATATTTTACATAATTTATCCCCTTTGGTCAACTGACACGCAAAATATTAGTTCTTTTTCACCTGCAGTTAATACATAAAAGTCTCTGTAAATGATATTTATGTGTATGGCAATAAATTTCTTAGAAAAATTTTAATGGCCAATACATAAACTTAGACTTTTTGTACTCTTTATGTTATATTATAAATTATTATGGTTTTATTCGAAGAAGAAAATGGCTTGCCGAAGCCGCAAAAAGATGCACCGTTGGCCGTGAGGATGCGCCCGACCTCGCTTGAAGAGGTCGTGGGGCAGGAGCATTTCTGTGCCGAAGGGAAGTTGTTGTGGCGTATGATCAAGGCCGACAAGTTATCGTCGGTGATATTCTATGGCCCCCCGGGCACCGGTAAAACAACCCTTTCTCATGTGCTGGCGCATCACACCAACGCGTTTTTCGAACAAGTCAATGCGACCTCAAGTAATGTTAAAATTATCAGAGATATTCTTTTTCAGGCTGCACAGCGGAAAGAGCGCAGCGGGAGACGGACCGTGTTGTTTATTGATGAGCTTCACCGTTTTAATAAAGCTCAACAGGATGTTTTGCTGCCTGATGTGGAAACAGGTACTATTGTGCTGGTGGGCGCGACAACCCATAACCCCTTTTTTGCGTTGAATTCGCCATTGCTTTCCCGGTCACAGATATTTCAGTTTAAACCGCTGTCCAACGATAATATCAAACAGCTTCTTCACCGCGCTCTGGAGGACAAAGAGCGGGGACTGGGTGAGTTTAATGTTATCCTGAAAAACGATGCGATGGATCATCTGGTTGAGATGTGTGACGGTGATGCGCGCCGTGCATTAAATGCGCTGGAGATCGGAGTTCTCAGTTCGGAGGCTGAGGGGGAAAGTGAGATAGTTTTTGACCTGGAACTGGCTGAAGATTCTATACAGCAGAAGGCCATTGTGTATGACGATGAAGATGAGCATTACGACAGCGCAAGCGCGTTCATCAAGAGCATGCGCGGCTCCGATCCCGATGCGGCTCTTTACTGGATGATGAAGATGCTGGAAGGGGGGGAAGACCCCCGGTTTATTGCAAGGAGAATGGTTATTTGCGCCGCTGAGGATGTGGGCAATGCCGCTCCTAACGCGCTGTTACTGGCCAATGCCGCCCAGCAGGCCGTCGAGTTTGTTGGGATGCCGGAGGCCGCCATACCGCTTGCGCAGGCGGTTACGTATATCGCCGCCTCACCAAAGAGCAATGCATCCTATGTGGCTATGGAAAAGGCACGTAAGGATGTAAAAAAAGGGCGAACATTGCCCGTGCCCGATCATCTGAAAGATGCTAATTATCCCGGCGCGGAAAAATTAGGGCATGGCGAGGGCTATAAATATGCACATAATTTTGCGGATCATTGGGTTGATCAGGATTATATCCCCACATCACGAATCTACTATGAACCGACCGAATCCGGACACGAAAAGAAAATAGCCGAAACCCTGCGAAGGTTGAGAGAGAAACGCGGTATCATTGTTTCAGAGAAAAAATGAAGACCGGTATTTTCTTACGTTGCAAAGAACTTGAAAGCTGTTATAATACATGTCATGTTAAACGTTAATGAGGAAATCCAAGATGCGTGCAATTGCAGACTGCGCTGCCACACTGGGCAGCCGTTTCAACCTTATATTCGACCCTGAAAACCATCGAATATATCAGGACTCATCCGAGTCCTTTCCGGGGTTGCCAATGCATTTAACCGCTGCATTAAAGACCGCGGAAGGCGAGGAGAAATGCCTGCCTTTTAAGGGCAGTAGTTCGTGTTTTGGATGCCTGGAATATTTTTCTTCCTTCACCGGGCTTGAATATCAGGCTTCAGACCCCGGATCAGGGATTGAACTCACGCTCTCCGTGCGCGCTCCTTTCTATCCTGAGGATATAAAACTCTCGACGGCGCCTTTTTATTATGTTGATCTGGCCGTTAAGCGCACAGGGAAATCCCCGGAAGGTGAAGCGAACGTGAAATCCGGAGAATTGATATTTGCCCTGGACATTGAGGGAGGCGAGTTCCAGGCGATGGAAGATGGATTTCAGTATTTCCTCCCAGCATCTCCAGGCCGTGAAACCGATACAATTGCCCGTATCAGAGGAATGGGGGACTATGAACCGTATGGAAACAACGGACTGTGTGTGCCGTTTGATTTTGAAGAGGCCGAAGAACAACATCTGTCCCTGTTATGGAGTGGATGGGCTGAAACTGCGGGGCTTGATGTCAGGGGATCCGCCGGGATATTTAAGTACTCCCGCATGTTTTCTTCTGAAGCGGCAATGGCGGATTGGGCTATCGAGCGGCAGGAGAGTATAGAGAAAAAATGCCGTTTTATCGATGCGGCCATTCAGGATAGTTCGCTCGGGCCGGCGGCTAAAAATTTCTGTGAGCATGCTTTCCATACTTATTTAGCGAATACATGGTGGGTCGTTGACGACGATGAGCGGGATTGGTTCAGTGTTTGGGACGGGGGAAGTTACTATCATTCGCCTATGTCGCTGGTTTACAACAACGCGCTTTTGTATCTTAATCTGTGGCCGGAACTTCTCGATATGCTGTTGGAGGAATGGGCGGATTTTGAAATCAGAACGGAGGTGGAATCTAAGAAGGGCAGTTGTGGTAAGTCTTATCTGCCCCATGACATGGGGGCGGGCAATGTTATTGGGAAGCAGGCTTGCCCATATCCTACAGAGGTGGAGTCGAATTCCGACTATCTGCTGCTTATGGCCGCCCGAACCTTTTTCTCGGGCGATCTTAAATTCTTTGAAAAATCCCTGCCGCTTTGCAGGCGGCTGGCGGCTAATATTATTGATGCCGACAGCAACGGGAACGGTTTCCCGAACAGCGGAACGGCCAACAGTATCAGATATGCGGGACCGGCGTTAAGTTTTTCCTCTTCGCAGACTTATCTTTCAATCAAAGCGCAGTCCGCCCTGTGGAGTCTGGGTGAGCTTGAGGAGTTGCTGAAAGATGGGAAAAATAAATCAGAACAATGGAAAGCGTTTGCGGCTAAAGGTGTAAAGACATTAAGTGAAAACGCCTGGGTCAAAGACCATTATGCCGTCAGCCTCCAGCGTTCCTGCGACGATATAGTTGATCCGGTAACCGGAGAAGCATTGGGAGGCGGAGAACTTGAAGGATGGGATGATTATTCAATTTATTCGACAAATGGTTTGTTGTTACCCTTTATAACCAATATCAAAACGCCCCGGTGGAACTATCTGCGGTTAATCGGCGATATTGAGTCCGCAGAAAATGCTACAAGAACCCCTTACGGCAGTTCTCAATGCACCAGCGGGCGGGATAAAGTGTGTTTTTCGCAAAATCTCTGGCGTGACTATACCGCCGCTTATTGCGGGATTGATTTTCTCAATAAGGTGGAAGAATATCGCGATTTCCAGCAGGTGGCCAATCAGCATGGGAATTTGAACCTTTATGCTGATCATACCGGGAAGAGAGAATTCAGTTTCTCACCCCGTGGTGTCGTTGCTTTCGGTGTGTTTATGGCGGCTGCCGGCCTGAGGATTAACAGGTTGGGAGGGGAGATTCTGATGGCGCCTGTTAAACGGACTTTAAGGATCCCTTTGCTCGCCCTCGCCGATTGGAAGAAAATGCGTATCCCCTGGATAAACGTCGATACCAGGGAAGGGATCACGACTGTGCGTTGCACGGAGGTTGAAATGTTTGATAAACTCAAGGTTGAGGTCGTAGGGGCGGAACTGGAAAGAGGTTGAATTTATATGGTCCGTGCAGGAAGTCATGAAGAAACGAAATTTAAGTACTCAGTGAACCGCGTAGCATCCCCACCGTGCCTTGTGCCGGTGGAATGAAGATT
>JAGYMJ010000323.1 GCA_018400625.1 Planctomycetota bacterium | reverse complement strand
TTTTCCCATTCCCGTTCCGTAGGAAGTCTTTTCCCCGCCCAGTCCGCATAGGCCCGGGCGTCAGAGAAGGTGATGTTCACGACCGGGAAATCGTCCTCTCCTTCCGGAAAACGGGCTTCTTCCCAATGCCCGGGCGCCCTGTGCTCCGTTTCATTGATAAATGTCGAATACTGTTTATTTGTCACAGGGGTCTTTTCCATGTAAAAGGAACCTGTTTGGGCGCTGTGCGCCGGCATTTCTGAGGCGTATCCTTCAAGTTGAAAGATGAGATTCAGTTCATTTTCGCTCTCTAAAACCCTTTCAGGATAAAAAGGCTTCATTTGCTGCCTGATTTCTTCTTTATCGGCCCCCATCACAAAATTTCCTTCGGGTATGTAAACCATTCCATCTGGGGTATTTTCGTATTCCCGGAGCGTGGTCTCCGCTCTTTCAGACCACAGGGAGAGGGGGAACTGACGAGTTATTTTACTGAGCGGGTTTTCAAGGTCGAAATCCACCTGGCTTCCAAATTGTTTCAATGCTTTTTCATAAAGACTTTGCGGCAAGAGTTCCAATGCCTGACGTCCCTCATGAGAACCAGGGTCGGTTTTTTTTATAATTTTTTCCAGCGATTCAATGGCATCGCTAAATTGACCCGCTTGCATTTGATTTTCGGCTTCAAGAAGCGAATCGGCTGCTTCAGCGGGGGGGAGAAAATTTTCATCATCCACCGGTTGCAGTCCCGCCTGCAATCGCGCCGCCCTATAAGTCTGGTCGCTGTCGGGAAATTCTGCATGGAGCTGTTTGAGTTGAATAGAAGCATTCTCAGTATCCTCAGCCTCGATATATTGAATATACTTGACGAACAGCAAAGCAGCGGCCAGTTTTTGAGTTTTATTGAAGGCGGTTGATTCAGGATATTTTTCTTTAACAATTTCTATATGCTTTGAGGCTGATTCAAAATCTTCGTCATCGAGTGCCTCCTGGGCTTTTTTAAGATGAGTATTGGGGAGTAGTTCATGCTGAGCTTTGTCGGCCTCTTCGGATTCCGGAAACTCATCGACAATATATTGCAGTATTTTGCCTGCTTCCTGCCATTCTCCGGCCTCTATTTTCTGTTGGGCTTTTTTCAAATGAACAACAGGCAATAAAGCGGAGGCCTGTTGAGTTTCAGTGGTGTCTGGGAATTTTTCCTTCAGTTCTCCAATAAGCCGTTCAGCTTTCACATATTCATGGTTTTCGAAAGCTTCATTTATTTGGGATTGGATCAGATGAGGTAAATTGTCGCTGTAAACAGTTTCATATCCACTGCCGGACGGTGCGATATTTGCAGATTTTTCATACTTTTGTTGTGCTTCTTCCCAATTTTGGTTGGATGTTAAGCTTTCCGCCCACTCAGCATATATTTTAGCGGCCATTTCAAGGGCGCGTTCAGAATGGGGCTCTTTCCCCTCTTCCGCAAGCGCAATGAATTCATTTATCCCTTTTTGATAGTCTGCTGAACGACGGTAGTTCCTCTCCCACCTTGTCAATGTTTGTTGGAATCTCTCATCGAATACAGCATCGCGGTCGTTTTTGTCCGGCCGTCTTTCACTTTCCTGTAAGTTCTTCTCCGATTCTTCCCTCGTATTTTCCGGCACGGAAGAAGATTCGAGCAGGGCTTTGCCGGTATCTTGAAGGGCAGGCAGATGAACACCGGCGGTGAAGATTGCGGCAGCCAGGGCCAGGAAGAAAGCGGCATAAGCCAACCAGGAGGTGGACTTGTTGTCCTGTTGATTTCGGACCGGAAGTTCATAATCTCTGGCGAGGGCTGAATCAGTGCCTCGCGGCACAACTTCACAGATTCCGGTTTGAACAACGGCTGCGCATCGGTCCAGGTCATCGATTACGCGTTGAATTTTGCGGTAGCGTTTAGACGGCATCTTCTCCAGACAGCGCAGGAGGGTCATGGATAGTTCACGGGGCAGGGAGGTTATCAAATGATGGGGGATTTCAGGATCGGTTTCACAATTTGTAAAAAAATATCCGTAGGGATTGTCTGAAGGAAACGGCTCCTTGCCCGTGAGCATCTCGAAACCGATGATCCCCAGGGCAAAAATATCGCTTTGGGGCGATGGTTGCCTTCCCTTTATGACTTCCGGCGCCCTGTACTTCGGTCTTCCATAACTTTCACCGACAAGAGTCCCGGCGGTTTCTTCTAAATCGACGTCCATATCGACAAGTATAAGCTTGATGGTTTCTTTTCCCGCCTGGTCGGTAGTAATATAAATGTCGGAGGGTTTTAAGTGCGCATCAACGATGTCTTTTCTATGTAAGGCTCTGAGAGCTTCAGCAATTTGGTGCAGCAGTTCAATACTGCGTTCGGGGTCTAAAGGGGCATCTTTCAGCTCTTCAGCTAATGTTTTCCCCCCCGGATATTCCGTAACAATGTAATAACCTTCACGACCTTCCATTTTATTTATATCTATAATTCCGGCAATATTGGGGTGTTCGAAAAGAGTTCCTTTCTCGGCCCATTTATCATAAATATAGGATTTAAATCCTTTATCGGCACTCATCCAGGGGGAAGTGATTTTGAACAGCACATCGTTATTAAGTTTCTGGTCATACCCCAGAAAAAGGTGGCCTAAAGCTCCCTCTTTGATATCTTTTTTGAGGTAATACCGGGAGGGTATTTTCATCTGCCCTTTTTCAGCGTTCATAATTAAACTCTCCATTTTTTTAGTCGTTAAGATCGTGGGGAAAATATCGAATGGCTAAATCACTTCTCATTATTCGAAAATTACCTTATAATCAGTTACAGAAAAGAACCCCATTTTTTTGCCGCTTGTCTTCTGAACTTAGTAAATATTCAGTAAACCCCGTTTGCCTCATCCCCACCGTGCCCTGTGCCGGTGGAATGAAGATTCAGAGCTA
>JAGYMJ010000322.1 GCA_018400625.1 Planctomycetota bacterium | reverse complement strand
AGCTGGGGAATCTTACGCTCCACCGGCGCAGGGCCGTCGGGGGCGTATTTCGTGGTCGAGGCGCTGAGTAGCTGAGGAATCTTTCGCTCCACCGGCGCAGGGCCGGCGGGGGCGTTTGTCGTGGTCGAGGCGTTGAGTAGCTGAGGAATCTTTCGCTCCACCGGCGCAGGGCCGGCGGGGGCAAGTAGAAATAATACGTTATCGTATTTACGAACCAGAGCACTTAGTAAATCCGGACCCGGCAATGCTTATAAGTTGGGAAAAACTGAAATGTCTTTTTCACGCCCGAGCATTATCAAATGATCGCCCCTTTCAAAGCGCTGATCCGGAGCGATGTTCAATATGAGTTCCGGCTGTGCAAGCCGGAATGCTGCACGTTCGGCCATCGCATCTTCCGGATTGAACCCACCTGCTGAAGTATTCTTTCCTGCAGCGGATTACCGGCACGGGCCAGGATGCGCTTCACGCCGAGCTTGCTCAGAAGGGCTGTGGTCAGTATACCGTCCTCTACATGCTGATTTCTAATGGCACATATCGCCATATCCATCCGATCAATGCCGGCCTCGCGGAGCGCTGCTTCGTCAGTGGTCTCAAGTATAAGGGCCTGATCCACCTGATCCTTTATACCCTCGACCAGCATATGCACTCTGTCGATGGCCAGCACGGATACTCCCCGCTCGGTGAGTGAAAGGGCCGCTCTCTTGCCGAAAATGCCCAATCCTATGACGACAGCACATTTTTCATGACTGATTAACCTCCATAAGCTTTAGCTTAAAATCCTTTTAAACATCGGTTGGAAGGTTTATCCAATGATCATTTTTGCATCCGGATAATTGATCTGCACCTGGCGTGTGGGGCGTACCAGAACCAGAAATGTCAGCGGGCCCACTCTCCCTATATACATCAGCAGCGTAATGGCCGCCTTGCCAAGCGAGGAGAGCTCGGCCGTCACCCCCATCGACAACCCGACGGTTCCAAAAGCCGAAAAACTCTCAAACAGCAGCTGGATCGGCGGATGCGGCTCGATGGCGCTGAGAAAGGCGAACACCGCCATGACCACCAGCAGACTGCACCCGACCAGCGCAACGGCGTCATAGATCATCGTCTCCGATATCCTGCGTCCCGAAAGAACAACTTTGCTACGTCCACGTATAACGGCCCAGACCACCGAAAAGATGACAACCGCCGTTGTGATTTTCACGCCGCCGGCCGTCGAACCCGGTCCGGCCCCGATGAACATCAGGAAAATAATCACAACCAGCGAGCCGGTCGACATCTCATGGATCGGAAAGGTATTGAATCCGGCCGTCCTGGGAGTAACCGCCTGAAAGAAAGAATGCAGCAGCGACGTCCCGAGCTGCATATCCTGGAACGCGTGATTATATTCCAGCGCCCATATCATGGCCGTGCCCGAAACAATCAGAACAAAAGTCGCCATCAGCACAATGCGCGGGTAATAGGGGAACCTTTCCCGATACAAAAGTGAGTAAAAAATAGCAAGCAGAACACTGAACCCCAATCCGCCGAATATGAAAAGCAGGGAAATCGTCAGCGGGATGGCGGGCATCGAATCAAAGCGCACCATACTGTCGTGGAACAGGCTGAAACCGGCATTGCAGAAGGCGCTGACCGTATGAAATACGGCCTGATAAAGGGCCGTACCGGGACCGAAGCCCCACATGTTGAAAAGCAGTGTGAGGACAATGACACCCACCAGTTCCACCAGCAAGGTGCCTGTGACGACAAATCGAATCAGATGCAATGCGTTGCGGCTCCTGGCCTCGCCCATTGTCTCCTGCACGGCAAACTCGCCCCGGAGGCCTAAATTGGCCCCGATAGCGAGAGCTATGAACGTCGAGATCGTGATGATGCCGAGCCCCCCGACCTGAATGAGTGCCACGACCACCACCTGTCCGAATACGCTGAGCTGAGTACCGGTATCTACCACGATCAACCCCGTCACGCAAACCGCGCTGGTGGCCGTGAAAAGGGCATCGATGAGGCTCAGCCCACCCTCAACGGGTGTAGCCAATGGAAGCCATAAAAAAAGTGTTCCTGCCAGTATAGTCGCTGCAAAAGACGACAAAAGCAGGTAGGCCGGCCGCCCGAGCATGTATTCCCATAATTGTTTTGGTAATCTATGTGGCATTTCGTCAGACCTCATTTCTCAATCGAGAAGATATGTTTTTATTCTGCTCAGCACGAATCGGAATCTCTTCTTGCCGGTTAGCCTGCCGTGTTTCCTTATGACCAGCCCGCTGCACTTTATCTTTCTCATAATCCTGTCGGCCCTTACCCCGTTCATTGAGCCCGATATCCCCCATGCACCGCCCGCGCCCATCACGACAAGATCATAGCCGGCCGATTCTTTGATGATGGCCCCGGCAATCGATTCGGACTCAACGCACTTGATATCGCAGTCAAACCCCATTTCGACGGCATTTTCGCGCGTTTTTGCTTCGACAGCCCTTCTGCCGCCCGGCTCCTGAATATCCTGTTCGATAATCCGAAACAGCGTGATACGTGCTCCGGAGCTGTCGGAAACTCTTTTGGCTATGGCAGCCGCCTGCTGTGAATGGTATCCCCCCCCGTATGGAAACAGCATTTTCTTTATTTCCCGGTTGTCGCCCGGTTTGAAAACACCAACGTCCGTTGGCAATTCTTCCATGGCCCGGCTGCTTATGTTACCGAGAATCCTCTGCGCAAATCCGGACTTCGGCCACCCCATGACCACCATGTCCGGTTCGGTCTCCGCCACTGCTGTTTTTAATGCGTGCAAGCGATGCCTTGAAAGGATCAGAAGGGGATCGGCCACGGTCTCATTTTCTCCGGCGAACTCTTCTATACGGTCAACGATCTGCCTGTATTTGTCGCTCTGTTCGAGGAAATCATAATAATCTGAACCCAGAGAGATCACTTCCGGCACTTCTGAGATATGCAGGGGAATGACCCGTCCGTTTCCTGCCCCCGTAAGTTTGATCCCTATATCAATAAGAGTTTCGAGCGTGAAAGGAGAAGCAACCGGGAGCAAAACCCTGTATCCATCTTCGATGATGATATTACTATCAAGACGCAGCGCCGGCACCGGACGCGTGGATATTCCTTTGGGCGCCTCTTCAAGCAGCGGTTTGACCAGATAAAAGTAGATAATTCCCGCAGTGGTAATGCCGACAGCAATGAATAGTGCGAGAGGATTGTTTCGCATGAGCTGAAAAACCAGGAAAAGATTGACAGCTATCCCGGCCAGTGGCATGAAGGGATAAAAAGGGACCCTGAAAGCTCGTGCTTTGTCGGGATGTTTTCTCCTGTGGACGATCAAGGCCACGTTCACAAAACTGTAGCCGGTCAGGGCAAAAATGCTCGTTATGGTGGAGATATCCTCCAGATTTTTTATTCCGGTGGCTATGATGACGATCGTGGTCGCTGCCAGAATAGAAAAGACGGGGGTTTTGGTGACGGAATTTATATTTTTGAAAAGCGCCGGCAGATGCCGGTCTCTGGCCATGGCGAACGAAGTCC
This sequence comes from Planctomycetota bacterium, assembly GCA_018400625.1. Classification (GTDB taxonomy): domain Bacteria; phylum Planctomycetota; class Brocadiia; order SM23-32; family SM23-32; genus PUMZ01. Next base: position 1,388 of record JAGYMJ010000322.1, on the reverse strand, counting down.
TGGAAGTGGCCATCATCGCCGTGTTGATCGAGGAGACCGTGGCCAGTATACCGGCAAAGGCGAACAGGTACCCTCCCATGCCGCCGGCCATCCTTATGGCCGTATCGGTAAGCGGGGTATCGGTGACGGCCGGCAAAAGTTCCTGCCAGTGTTTGACGGACGCACCGATAAAAAAAACCCCTGTTTTGATAACAGTAACGAGGATCAGAGAGATTATTATGGCCCGTGGTATTGTTTTTTCGGGGTTGCTTACCTCTTCGCTAGCCGTCGTGACCAGTCCGTATCCAATATAAGTGATATAAAGAAACCCCATTGCGTTCAACATCCCCGCAATACCTGGATCGGAGAAAAACGGCCTCTGATTGCCCAAATCCATAAAAAACACTCCGCCAATCATATAGATCCCGAGAAGCAGTATCAGAACGGTGGTTATAACATTCTGCAGTTTCCCTGAGTTCTCGACGCCCTTGATATTGGTTATCATAACATACATAATCAGGGCATAAGCCGCCACCATTCGCGGAATAAAGGGGAAAAAGTAGTTGAAAAACGTCCCGAACCCGAGCGAGAATAGCCCGCAGGACATCGCATAGGCCAGCCAGAACCCCCATCCCGTCACAAACGCCCAGATGCCGTTCCCTGTCGATTCCCTTACGTACGCATAGCCGCCGCCGGATTCGGGGATGAGAGTGACCAGTTCGCAGAATGAAAAGGCGGTAAAAAAGGCACCTATACCGGCCAGGAAGACCGCGAGAGAGGCCGACGGCCCGGCCACATCATAACTGATTCCGGCCAGTACAAAAATAGCCGATCCTATCATGGTGCCTACACTTATGGTGATAGCCGAATAAAGCCCCAGAGCCCTGTCTAATTGTTTTTTCGCCATTGTATTAACCCATAAAAAAAACCACCGCGAGAATAGATCCCGCCGTGGTTCAAAAAGCACAAACCAACGCTGCCTTTAGTCACCGGATAAGAACCCCGGTGCGTTCAGGAATGCGTTTTTTATGCCTTATTATCTATTCTCCCAGAACGCTTACAGAAAAGAGAAGCTGTCGGGTTCGGAATCGGGAGTCGCCCTATCTCTAAAAAAAGAGAATTCACCCCTTGAATATACGCTTCTTCCTGCTTTCCCCGGCAAGGCCGGAGAGATTCAGCGATTAAAACTATGAATTTGTCAATTGCTGCATTCTACCAAAGCCTTAAATGTTTGTCAAAAAACAGGTGAATGGGGCGGCAGTTATTGATTCAACAGATGAACCATCAATGCGTAATGCGGGGGTTGATCAGGCGGACTAAAAGAACTCATTCGTAAATATTCAGTGAACCCCGTTGCCTCATCATCACCACCGTGCCCTGTGCCGGTGGAATAATGATTATCAGCTACA
>JAGYMJ010000321.1 GCA_018400625.1 Planctomycetota bacterium | reverse complement strand
CTCAGTGAACCCCGTAACATCACCACCGGCACAGAGCACGGTGGTGATGTTACGGGGTTCACTGAATATTTATGTATGTTGATGCTTTGAAAACGGCTTGAGAAGTTATTGCTATCCATAATCAGGGAGGAAAATGTGATATATATAAAAAAGGTTACATTTCCGGTGATCATAGTACTGGGGCAGGTTATAGCGTTGCTGGGATTGTTCGCAGTAATTGGTTATGCTCAAATTAATGCCGAGGATTTAATCTCTGATTTAGAAGGAACTGCTCCCTATGAACGAGGAAGTAAGGCCCTTGAACTGTCAGAAGAAGGAGTTAATGCCGTGCCCGGATTGGTTGAAGTAATTGAAAAGTATCCGCAGCAAGAGGATGCACATTTAGTTTCTACCTGCATAATAGCCATTTCATTGATAGGACCGGATGCCAGAGAAGAATCAACCGAAACCTTGCTTGTTGCACTTGATTCCTTTTTTGCGGAAATAAGATATTCCGCTGCTCGTGCTCTGGGCCGCTTATGGGCTGGGGAGGGGAGCGAAGAAACAGAAATCATTCAAAAAATAAATACCAACCTGCTTTCTTATGCTATCAGGGCGGAAGGAGCGGAACGATTCGCCCCCGGGCTTGCTATGACTTCGATAAATGATGATATTCCCATTGATGCACCAGCGAATCAGGCGCAGTCGCTCGAACCCCGTGAGCTGCTTTCCCAGGTTTTCCCGTGGCTTATACGAAGGGAGGCCCGGCTGACAGGTGTTGAAGATTGGAATTGGCCGCTGTTGGTTCAGACCTTTTTGCAAAGGCCGGATTCCGAGGTCGGCCGCAATGCTAAAGATATGCTTCTTTCTGATAAGCCCATTGAAGCTATCGACTTTCTTTTCAGCCGTATGAAAGACATTGATCCATCAGAAGCGTTATGGAAAAGAATGTCGGAACTGGTATCAGAACTTGCCGACGTAGAATTCGATCGGGAAAAAGCTCAAAATGCTGCGCAAGAGGACACATATGATGGGTTTATGTTTAACCGCGAAGCTGATTGGTACAATAACCTGACCACTCATAAGGATGATAAACACAGAAATTATGCGTGGATGAAACTTGAGGAAGCAATTAATGCGGCAAAGTTCCGGGCATATAAACGAGATTTTGAGCGGTTGGAATTAATCAAGGAAGTTATACGGCATCAATTCGACTCTACAGAACATATCCCTGAAGATGCCTCGCCGAGCTCCCGCCGACTGATGAGAGAACCCCTCCGTCTGAAAAACAAGATTTTGACGGCGATCCAGGATTATGAAAAAGCGGAGGATACGAATGATCGAATCAGTGCTGTGCAAACTTTGCTGGACGTTTCGCATCGTGATAAAGGCAAAGAAATAGCTGAACTCTTTCTCGAGGACTTTTTTGATATTGCTTTGGCGGAAGATAGTCCAAGAATACTGTCGGACCTTGGAATAATGCTTACGAACGTTTTGAATGTTCGTGTTGTCCTTGACGAAGACAGGGAGATCAGACGCCAGGAACTGGAAGTCAAATTTGAGGAAATACAGTAATCATTCGCAGTATCCCCCCCAATGATCCAACCAATCGTCTCTATAGCCCGATGCCGCGATTATTCCACCAGTAGTGTTTCTCAGGCCTTGCAGCAATCGTTGGAAGCTATGCCGGAAGTGAATTCATTGCTAACCGCCGGCAAAACAGTTTTGTTGAAGCCCAATTTGCTCAGTGCTTCGCAGCCCCCTCAAAATGCCGTAAATACTCATCCGCAGATAATAAAATCCGTGGCCGTTTACTGTAAAGAAAAAGGATGCAGAGTGTTGATCGGCGATTCTTGTGGTTCGCTTAGTGAAGGCTCTACCAATAAAGCTTTGCAGGTGACGGGGGTGCCTGCTATAGCTCGTCAAACAGGGGCTGAAATTGTAAATTTTGATACCTCCCCGTCCGTCGTTGTCGCTGTTGATAACGGGAAGATACTCCGGGAAGTATCCATTTGCAACTCGGTCAGAGAAGCGGATGTCATAATAACGCTTCCGAAGCTTAAAACGCACGGTTTAACACTAATGACCGGTGCAATCAAGAATCAATTCGGAACCATACCCGGCCGCGGGAAGAAAGAAGTCCATTTAAAGGCCCCTAAACCGTCTCAACTGGCCGAAGCCGTGGTGGACATCTTCAGCGTCACAAAGCCTCATCTGGCGATAATGGATGCTGTGGTGGCGATGGAAGGTAAAAATGGCCCCGCCGGTGGAGTGCCCCGCAAAATTGGACTGATTATTTCATCGCCCGATGCTGTAGCGCTCGATGCCGTCGCCGGCGAAATTCTCGGGTATTCACCACGGCATGTCGGGACGACATATTCCGCCTTTCAACGTGGATTAGGCGTCGCCAACTTGGAAGATATAAAAATATCCGGCCCCCCTATAGAAGATTTACGCCTTGATAATTTTCAGCGACCCTCCCCCGGAATGAGAAGACTCCTCTGGCGTATAGTTCCCGCCGCCGTAGTGAAGACGGTCATTGGCCTGATGAGCGCGAAATATCCCAAAATACGACAAAAACGCTGTATCAAATGTCATGAATGTATAATAAATTGTCCAACAAATGCCTTGAAATTAAACGAGGGGAATATACAATGTGATAAAAAATCTTGTATTGGATGCTATTGCTGTTTGGAAGCATGTCCGTGTAAAGCAATATATTTTCGAGCCTGAGAAAAAGTAAAATAAGGTTTATGCAATCAACCATTAGCGGCCTGAAATGTCGAGTTTATAAGCTTTAACGTTTCAATTGCGGCCTTCGCTTGATCGGAGGAGAAATCAAGCGTAAAATAATAAGTGTTCAGTGGTAAGTCCTCAGTGAACCCCGTAACATCACCACCGTGCCCTGTGC
>JAGYMJ010000320.1 GCA_018400625.1 Planctomycetota bacterium | reverse complement strand
TGGAATACCCTGGCTTTTGATTGGTATGCCGATGAATTTGCGAAAGCAGGGTGCTGCCTCCGTAACGGGTTCCCAAGCTCCCGGCAGCGCTGATAACCATAGGAATACGTATGGATTCTTCCCACGGCTGCATTTTTCGAAACTTGCCGTGCGAACCGTGAAGATCCCCATGATCGGAGAAAAAAACGATATAGGTATTGTCGGCAAGCCCGTTCTTTTCCAGAGCGGCAATGATACGCCCGACGTTCCAATCGAGGTTTTCGATCATCCCACAGGCCCCGGCAAATTCACGACGTGCTTTAGCTTCAATCCCCGGGATGGGTGGCACATTAGGCGGAAGCTCAACGGAAGCCGGCGTATGGCGTCTCATCCATTCTTCAGGGGCGACATAGGGCGTATGGGGCGGCTGAACGGAAAGCGCTGCAAAGAACGGCGGGGAGTTTTTTTCCGCCCGTTCGCGGAGGTTGTCAATGAAAAGATCGGTCAGGCTGTCCGTTTCATAACCCGGCAGGAGCTGCGGCTCTTCGATTCCGGTTCCGTGGACCCAGCAATCCCACTGGGCATTATTGTTCTCATAGCCGATCCACTTATCAAAACCGCCGCGGTGGTCCGGCGGCACGACATGAAGGGAGCTGCGCCCCTCCACATCCCCTTCCAGGTGCCATTTGCCGAAATAGGAGGTATGGTAACCCTGTTCACGGAACACCTGGGCAATTGTCGGCATTTCCGGCGACAAAACATGACTGTTGTCCAGCACACACTCATGAGGATAGCGGCTGGTCAGGAGGGAACCTCGGAACGGAGAGCAAACCGGAGTTCCCGAAACGGCGCGCTCAAAGTTCATGCCCTGATTGGCTATTCTGTCGATATTGGGCGTAGAAACATTAGGATCCAAATTGCAGCCGAGCATCTGAGCACGGTGCTGGTCTCCAAATATCCAGATGACATTATATTGTTTATCGGTATCTGTCATTATCTTTCTCCTCAAAGTCTATTATATTAAGCTAAAACTCAACTGTTGAGTGAAGTGCGCAGTTTTTCTCCCACCGGCACAGTGCACGGTGGGGAAAACAACATGGTTCACTGAGGACTTAACTGCAACCATTTCGTTCAGCGCTGCCGGCGCAGAAAAAGACCGGCAGCGCTTGGGGATTATATTACAAATTTTGATTACTCACCCAGCCAATCTTCGATAATTTTTTCATCCTGTTCACGCCACGGGACGATATCATTGAGGCATAGGCGCGAGTAACCGCTGTAAATACGCGACATCTCCTCCCCATATGTTCCCCTTTTTTTCTGTTCCGCTCTCCATTTTCGGAAACATTCACGATCATATTTTCTTGCACGTTTATCTATTCCCTCGCAGTCAAAATTATCCGTGAGAACGCCGGTGAGCTCTTTGACGACACCGGGCTCACTTGATGCAAGATTATTCATTTCCCACTGATCCTTTGCGAGATCGAAAAGCTGAGGCTCATAACCGATATGATGGATCAATTTCCATCTATCGCGTCTCAGCATATAGCTACCGGTACAGCAACGGTCACCATGCCACTCGGCAAAAGCCCAGTCCCGTTCCCTCTCACGTCCATCGGTCAACTGCGGCATCAAACTTTCACCGTCAAGCGATTCGGGATAGACACTCTCATCGGCATAGTCCGAGTATTCCAGCCGCGCCATATCCATCAGGGTGGGATAGATATCGATAAGAGAGACCGGGGTATCAACCACGGCATTTTGGCGGACATCGGGACCTGAGATAATCATGGGAACATGTATGGAAGGCTCGTACATCGTTCTTTTCAGAATTTGATTGTGCTCGCCCGCCATCTCCCCATGATCACTGGAAAAAATGATATACGTCGAATCACTCAACCCGAGCTTCTCAACGGCATCCAGAACACGCCCGACAACACAGTCCAGTTCAGCGACCATTGCAAAGTAGATATGGCGTATCTGCCGGACGAGTTCGGTCGGCATCGCGCGTTCATGGTTCTTGGTTGTCCGCGTGTAGCGATCGACCGGATGTTTTTCCTCAGAGACATCCTTCAAACCCGGCGGTATTCTGATTTTTCCTTCATCAATTTTATTGAGATAATGGTTATTTGTCACAAACATCGGATGTACTAAACCGGTAGTCATGTAAAGCATGAACGGTCTTTTGTCCCGTGCTGCTTCGCGCATTTCCGAAACGGCCTGGTAGGACTTCTCCCAATCGCCCGGATGCGGTTGATCGTCCACGATGACCGGCATCAGCATTTTATTGATAGGCCGATGGATTTTAGCGGTTCGGGTCCACGACCCGACACGGTCGCGTATGGAGTGTTTTCCCCATCTGTAATCCAGCCCGCCGAATGCCGAGGTGCGGTAACCGGCACGATCGAACACATCCTGGAAGACGGGCACATCTTCTTTCAGTCCCTCGTGATTGTTCCAGCAATCGTAATAATTCGGGTATTTCCCGCTCCACATGCTCGCCCGTGAGGGACAGCAGACAGGGTTGTTCGAGTAGGCTTCCCTGAACAGGGTACCGCGTTGGGCAAGGCTGTCAAGGTTGGGGGTGGCACCCTGCATCGCCGGGTGACCCATGCATCCCATGACCCGACCGTCCATACTTTCAGCGTGGATAAAAATAATATTCGGCGTCTCAGCGTCCGATTTGTCGAACGGCATTATATTTTCTCCAAAAAATAAAATGTCATCAAGTGACCGGCATGAATTCGTAAATATTCAGTGAAAAACGTTATCCACCGGGACAAGCCCGACGGTAGGAACCACCAATCAACGCGGTTCAATGAGGACGTACAACCACATGACATCCCCACCGTACCTTGTTCCGGTGGGGATGCCGTGGGGACCACTGAGGATTTACGCTCCTTATATATTCAAAACGCTATTCAAAGTATATTAGGGGAAAAACTCCAAAAATTCAACTTAAACGGCGCCAAGCCGGGGTTAAGCGTTGCCGTTAATTCCTCATTTCTCATTTCAAATTCCACATTCCTATGCCAACAATACTTACAGATTATCAATTATATCTTTTTGCCCAAAAAACAAGAAAATCACCATTAAGGTAATAATGGTCACGGATTTTACGCCGTCAGTCCCTTCACTCAAGTCTTGCCATCAGCCCTCCATAACATCGCTTGACAGACATAAAGCCCGACTTTCTGAGCCTTTGCATAACGCCTTTTGTAAAATCCTTTCCCTGTTTTTTGCCGGGAGCACCTATATAATGATAAAGACATCCGCCGCTGCAAAGAATTTGATGAAATTTCCTGTACAGCTCTTCACTGTACAGTTCGCCCGCCTGGAAAATAGTGGGTGGGTCGTGAAATATTAAAGAACAGGAATAGGGCCGATATTCATCAATACAATCCCTCACATCACCCGCATACACCGTTATCCTGTCATCTGTAAATAAACTTTTTGACCAGGGGTTCAAAGAAGCCAGCTTCAGCACATTCTCTTCCCGCTCGCAGGTTACCACTTCACAGTTAAATTTCCCGGCCAGCAATTGCGCACTGTATCCGGCCCCGCAGCACGTGTCCAGGCATTTTTCGGCATGAAGGTCCGGCAGTTCCTCCACCTTACCGACGGCATCACGCCATGGGCCGGGCGGTTTAATGCTGTGCATGGTCGCATTATTGATGACGACGGTTGGGGCCATATTCTTTTCCGGCTGGAAAAGCTTATAATATTTACCTTTCGTTTCACTGAACAGGTACATTTTATAGGGTTTGCCTTTGAGGATGGCAACGCAATCTTCTGGCCCGGAAATGCTTTTTTTCAATGACTTTACAGGGATTTCTCTACCGTCCGGTAAAAATACCGTCCCGGACATTACTTCCACCTTAACGCTGCTGATTCCGAGGTCCAGACTTATTTCAACCGTACCGTCGGGAGATGCGTCGAGTTCTTGTATTGTCCAGCCGGAAACGACATGAGCGTTTTTATGTTTAATCATTCTTTTGTTAATCATTGCCGTCTCCGACTCGGAATTTATACCCTACAAGAAAACGATATCCAGAACACACAAACCTTTTATTTGACATATAATATGCTGCACCGCTGATCTTTTCAACATAAAGCATTTTCTTATATATACAAATCAAAGTTCAAAACGTAAAGAGCGGATATATTAAATCTCGAGCGAATTTTTGCCAAAACATTCATATTACCTTATCATCATGCAGCGAATCCTGGATTATAGACTTTAATCCGAAGAAAAACAAAGCTGAGCAACCGAAAACGAAAACAACACTTTATTTTTTAACTGTCAAGATGATATGAGAAAGCTCACGGCCATTTTGGGAATCATTTCAGGCATTTATATCGCTTTATTTTTCGATCATCCGCAATTGACCGATCAGTCATTAATAGTTTTGAGTCTGCTCGTCACAGCGATAGCGTTCTGGATATCCAACATCATCGAAGATTATATTGTATCACTGCTCATGGCGGTCGGCTGGGTATCCATTGCAGATATACCTTTTGAAATTGCATTTGCCGTTTTCGCATCATCGACATGGTGGATGGTTTTGGCGGCTCTTGGTTTGGGAGCTGCGGTTGCAAAGTCAGGCTTACTTCACAGATTGGGTATTAAAATGCTTATGACTTTGCCCGCTAATTTCTTTGGTCAGACTCTTGGCTTATTTATTTCAGGCGTAGTCTTTTGCCCCGCGATCCCCAGTGTGATAGGCAAGGTTGCAATTTCAAGTCGCTTTGTTCATGGAATGGCAGAATCTTTAGGGCTTGAAAAGGGATCTTCGCATTCCGCAGGGCTCTTTTTTGTAATGTATCTGGGCTTTGCTCTTGCGGCCCCCTTGTATCTGACAGGATCGGCAACTAACTTCCTCATTCTGGAGCTCATACCAGGCGAGGTATCAAAGCAAATAGATTGGCTCACCTGGTTCGTTTACTCATTGCCCGTTTCTGTTTTTTTACTGGGAATCGGATATTTAACTTTATTCTTAATTTTCAAACCCGCGGATGAACTCAAACCTTCAAAAGAATATCTTGTGAAACAGTTAAAGGAATTAGGCCCCATGTCGCGCAAAGAAAAGTTCACTACTCTGATATTGATATTAACGCTGTTTTTTTGGATAACCGAAATGTTTCACGGCATACCAGCGGTTCTCATTGCTATTTCCGGGATGTCAATTCTGATTATCTATAACGTAATAGACCGAAGTGATGTTCACTCTAAAATCCCCTGGAGTTTTCTTATTTTCTTCGGCATAACCATGAATGTAGGACGGGTTTTTGAATATGTTCAACTCGACCATGCCGTTGGCGAAACCGTAACGGCGATATTAGGGCCATACATAGAATCGCCGGTAATATTCCTCACTTTTTTGGTGATTACTGTTTACGTTTTGCGATATATATTTGTCTCATACAATGCCCTACTTGTTATAACACTTTTAGTTCTGGTACCTATCACCGGCGAAAACACGATGAATCCATGGCTGATCGGACTGATTATCCTTTACGCATGTCAGGCCGTATGGACTTTGCGCTATCAAAACCAGGTTTTCAATATAGCTTTTTATGGCGCCGGTGGTATGGTAACTGCAAAACAAAGCCTTAAAACATCACTTATTTTTATGGCCATTACTTTAGCCTCTGTGTTGATGTCCATACCCTATTGGCGTTTTTTGGGAGTTCTTGAATAGGCCGATTAATAAGCGCACATTGACAGAAAATTGTCGATGTGTGAAAGAAGGTAATGTTTAAGTCTAAATACTCAGTGAACCACGCGGCGTTCTACCGAACCTTGTGTCATCCCCACCGGCACAGAGCTCGGTGGCGGGACAACGTGGTTCACGGAAGATTTACGGATACGGGCCCCTCTTTTCAGGATCAACCGGGAGCCGCTATGGCACTGTTTCACAGGAGTTCGTCAATGCGAACGGCACGTCCCTCCCTGACGGAGCGGTTGGCGGCGATCCCGATCAGGCAGCTCATCGCCCCCGCACGGGCCCCGGCCGCCTGGCCGAGCGGATCGGAGACACACTCCCCGTACAGATGCTCGAACATCCGTCTGTCGCCCCCGCCGTGTGAGCCGGGGTCCTTGGCGACCGGGATGCGCTCGCTGGTGATGTCCTGGCGGTTTTGGCCGCGCCAGATGGTGATCACATCCTCACCGGTTTCACCCTCCATCATGATCCCGCCTTCCATCGTATTCTTGTTCAGTGTGCCGGCTTCCAGCCGTGCTCGGGTTCCGGTGATACCGAGCCGATAGCCGGCCACGGGCGAATAGGCATTCACGGCATAGGAAAGCTGCGCTCCATTGCTATAGCGCACCACGGCATTCATGGTATCGAAGATGTCAATATCCTTTCGGAAAACACACCGGTCACGGATATACCCATCTCCCCGCTCAGGTTCCCAATAGAGCTTATCAAATATCCTCTTGTGTTTTTTCTCGAGGTGAATCTTCATTTCGTAGGGACATTCTCCGCCCGCGTGGGGACACGTCGAACAGCGTTCCCCCCTGAACGGGCCGTTGGAGCCGAACACGTGCAAGTCACCGAAAGCGGAAACGGACTCCGGCTCGGAATCCATAAACCAGTTGACCAGGTCAAAATGGTGCGTGGCCTTGTGGACGAACAGCCCGCCGGAGTTCGCCATGTTCGCATGCCAGCGGCGGAAATATTCCGCCCCATGCACCTTGTCGATCAGCCATTCCAGACTGAGCGATCGTATATCTCCGAGAGTTCCCTCAGAAAGGATTTTCTTGATCTGTGCCGAATAGGGCATGTAACGGTAATTGAAGGCCACAGTAACCTGTTTGCGGTGCTCCTTTTCGAGCGCAAAGATGCGTCGCACTTTCTGCTCGTCGGTGGCCATGGGCTTTTCACAGATCGCCTCCAGGCCATGCGAAAAAGCCTTTTCGATGATGGCGTCGTGCGTGTAATCAGGCGTGCAGACGATCGCATGGGTCGGAGTCGCCCTCTCCACCATTTGCGTGAAATCGGTGAAGGCGGGAATGTCGGTCTCCATGTATTCGTTGAATCCCTTCATGCGCAGGGGATTGATGTCGCACACCGCCACCAGCTCGGCCACATCGCCATAGCCGGTAGTCAAAGGCCGGGCGAAAGACGTAGCCCGCCCGCCGACGCCGATAATAGCAATTCGTTTCTTCTTTAGCATCCGTCTCTCCAAATTTTGAGAGAATAAAGAGTAAAATTTTTCAGGCAAACATTACCATCGTATCTGTTTCGGCAGGGCAACATTTATGCACTACGGGTCAATATTCAGTGCAACACGCTACCGCCGGCTTGTCCTGACAGAGCGGCATTTCTGCACGACAAATGGATCCGCTCAACCCCGAGCTCGCCCGCCGCATTTCTCTTGCGAGAATTACCTTCTTCATTTATTATCGGGTCCAGGTTCTCCCACGGCGGTCGGGATTGACGCTCTCCAGATGCCCACGCCCGTCCTGACGGGGGCGGATATACATTGAGTTGAAGGCAAATGGATATTGTTCCAGAATCAGGATGATGTTTTGCCAATTGGCACGGGCGGACGTCAAAGCATCGGTATCCTCACCATCGACGTCCTCCAGACGTGCGATCAATTGCTGGTTTTCACGGAACAATCGCAGGTAATCCAGGCCGGCCCGTACAAAAGCAAGGCGTTCTCCATACACGCCTTCCGCATCTGCAAGCTCTTCCTCCGCGCGGTCCAGTAAATCGTATCCCTGTTGGTAGAAATCGGCACGGGGACTCCGGGGCCAGATTTCATCCATCGCCTTGCCCTCGAAAACGATCTTGTCGGACGTCTCGACCATCAGATCCCAGTAAGCGGTCATGGTGTCAGCGGCCGGGCCAAACGCGCGCCGGTAGTAGTCTTCCAGTATCGCCTCCCCGTCAGCATACGGGTTCCAGGCCATCTGGGCGAGCATATAATAATGCGGGCCCTGGTTCACCCAATGTTCCCACATCGTGTCAAAAAAGATACTCATGACATTGTTTTCTGCGACAAACCGCAGGGTATCGATCACCCGTCGCGGTGCGACATTGGGAAACCCGAGTTGCCAGCCGGCGCCCCCTCCCATATTCCCAATCCAACTGATGTTTTTTGTACCTGATCGGCCCCAGTCGGCCAGGTTTTTCCGGGAACCGCGCCCGGCATCCGGAGTCGGACGGTTGAGAATATTGGCAAATACCGCCACGATGACATTATCGTCCGGCACCACTCCGACCGGTACCGGATGGGCATTGCCGTATGTGCTGGTGGCAACGTAGTAATCCCGGTCCGGGTAACGTTCCTTGAGCAATCGCGCCAGAGTGTTGGCGAAGGTAATCACCCGGTCACTCTGGGCCACGTATTCCTGGCTGATCCCCGACCAGCGGTAGCGGACCTTTTCCCCATCGGGATGGTCCCAGGCAAGGCAGTTTGGGCAGATACAGTAACCACTATACGCTCCGTCGTTGGGGATCGCCCTGAACACGGTCCGATTGGGGATGCGCTCGAGCTTAGCCTCGACATCATTCAACCATTCATCCCACACTTCCGGGTTAGATCTACAGAGCTTGGAGGTTCTTCCGTAGGGCCACCCCCGGGTTCCGTCAGGCTGCAGCGCAAAGAGTTCGGGGCGGGTTTTTCCAAAGCGATCCCACCACCCGGAAAAGCTGTGCCCGCCGATCCTTGCGCCTAATGAATCCAACTGCAAGCGCTGGAACCGCGACCATTCATGGGAAATGCCGCGCCAGGACTCCAACGATGAGAAACGGAAAATACCTGACCTTCCCAGGAACGGCGGATGATAACGGTATTCAAACGGCATAAAAGAGATAGTATCTTTCTTGATAATATCCTCGCCCAGCTCCCCCGGCCAGAGCCAACGCACATCGAGAAAATCCTGCAGAAACGAGTAAACGGCATTTGCTGTCCCATACTCCTGCTGCACGCCGTCCAGCCCGGCATTGCGGCCTTTGTAACTATCGCCCTCCACACGCATATGGTCCGGGTCCCACCGGTCGCGGCCGGCGATCACAAGATGATTCTGATTCGCGGCAATCAGGATTTCCTCAGGGTACTGGAAATCAAAATCAAGATCGGGGAAAAGGTCGTTCAAGACCGGTTGACAGCCGACCCATATCGCCCTTTCGGGCACGGGGTCCGGTTCTCCCTCGATCACATCAGGACGCGCTCCCGCGATTTTTTCGATGTATTCGGCCAGTTCTTCGGCCGCACGCCGGGTCCTGGGCGGTGCATCTTTAAAGATCACAACCGGCATGCGGCTGACACCCTCTTCGACCAGCACAAGCGGCTCGGAAGTTTCCACAAAAGCAACACCTGCAAAACACAAACCGGCGATCACAACTCCCCAAAAATGATTTAACATCTTCAATTTCTCCTTTTATAAGTGAATATTTAGTGAGAGACCTGCCGGCCCGTCGTCGGCAGACAGCCCTCAGTTACGGTCTAAGCGAGTTCTCTGTGAACGATGTATTCGTTCAGGCGCCGTTTGAACTGGAAGCCTGCTCCACAAAATAAATTCCAACATCGACAATTTTGTGTCGATCTACGGCCCTGGCCGAAAACCCGGCTCGTAGTGGACGCTTTCAAGCGTCCGCGGG
>JAGYMJ010000319.1 GCA_018400625.1 Planctomycetota bacterium | reverse complement strand
CAATGACGACCGCGGCATCATGGGCGCCCAGAAGGATCCAAAAAGAAGCGCCCCAGACAAAGGCACAGGAATGCGTTCCCTTTTCTTTTCCCCTCACGAGCCAGAGCCTGACTGCATTGATGGAGGCGCCAAGGGCGTACAACATGAAAACCGGGCCCAGGGGCCCGAGATCTGCTTCCACAAAGGGTTTTGCCAGGGTAGGGAAGGGGCGGTGGACAAAATGGTCGCTGACGAAGAGATGGGTGGACCAGAGCAGAACCAGAATCATCGCATGGAGCGCGCCCGCGATAAAGTGATATCTTCGTGAGGGGACATTCAGGCTGGAGAGGACCAAACCGTAAAGGGCATGTACCAGAAAGATGACGGCGGTCCATTCAAGGAGCCCGCCAAACCGGTTGATCGGACCTTCGGGAGCGCTGTACTCCAGCAAAATGCCTGTGGTGTAGAGAATAGTGGAAAATGAAATGACTGCCGTCCACAGATACCATCTGAATTCTGCACGCCTTGCGGAAACCCAGACTTGCAGGACAAAAATGAATGCCGCCACCACGGCCACGGACATAGAACCGGCCGGGGGATATACAAGGTACGCAAACGACATGATTCCACCCCCTTGTTGATGGTTAAAGGGTATGGGTGACCACCCCTTCGGCTATGAACCAGGCCTCAACTCTGCCTCCCAGGAATTGCCTGAACATTGCGAAACCACCCTGCTTGCCGCACAGCCGGGCAAACCAAAGAACAAGGCTAAGAAAGAACCCTGTGCGATTGTGGCCGGGCGTTGGATACCGGCCCCTTTTGCTGTATGGGTTGAAAGTCATCTGATCTGAGTCGAGGGTGGCTAAATTCACTAGACCGTAGAATCACCGGCCAACTTTGCTGTTTGATACACACAGGGAATCAGGCAAATAATGAACAATACAATAATTAAAATAAGCGTTTTTTCATCATCGTTAATGTGGCTCAAGCCCATGTGCGAGTTGCATGTCCTGGACATCTAGCATAAGTTTCACACCCTTTGCACTCCCGGCATATATATTGCGACAACGGGAAAATGAAATTCCCAAAAAGATCGAATGGCATATCGAAAAAAACCGCTATCTGTGTAATTACCTTACACTACTGCAATTTTCAATAAATTCATTATTCATGTTTCCAATACTTTTTTGTAACCGTTCACGGGTTTAGAGTTTAAGGAAAATCTGAACCGTTGATTTGTGGATTCTGAATGTAGAAGGCATGAGAATAGAACGAGGGGGGGGCATATGTCATACTCCTCTAAATTTGAGGATATTGGGGCCTGTCTGCGCGCGACGCACAGGCAGGCATGGCACTTGGCCCGAGACCTAACTCGCAAGGTCGACGGAAGAAAGATAACACTGAACCCGTGAACGGTTCAAAAAACAATCGTCGTGAAGTGCGTGCTGTTGAAGCCTGTGTAGATAGCGGGAACACGGTTCTGCGAGGAGCTTGGTGACAATGACTAAATGGTCAAAGAAAGCAGTTTGCTCGACCGGCTTGGAACTTGAAATCGAAAAGTGGAAGTTTGGGAGAGATGAAACAAAAGCATGAAGGCCAAATTTTCAATTTCTATTTTCCAATTTCAACGTTCTGTGAACGGTTACCATATTTCTCACCATCCGGGGATGATCGGATCAGTCATTATCTTTGAAAATGATCCTGGAAATTTCGTCCAGATCGGGAATTCCGCAAACTTGTTTTGGAAATAGAGGCACATTAACGATGGTCCGGTCAGGGAATCTTGAATGAATCTTCTTGATATAACCCTGTTGCTCCGCCCTTTTGATAGAACAAAAGGCGCAATCGACCAGAGGAACAACTTTGTTGACCGCGATATGATCGCAGGGAATCCCGGCGGCGTCCAAAGCGCTTAAAAGCCGTTCCAGCTCAAGGAAACCCATGGCCTCCGGGATAGTGACGGCGATGAAATCCGTTTTTTCGGGGTTCGTCAGGATATCCTGAATTCTTCTGACATTTTTGGATAGAACAAGCGCCTTTTCAGCTGCTCCGGCCAGGCTGACGACTCCACTGTATTTTAACAACAGCTTGAAAAATGCCATCAACCACTCCCTGACCATATCAGGGAGCTCCAAAAAGCGGAGAAGATGGCCGGTGGGCGAGGTATCCAGGATAAAGATATCAAAAGCCCCTTCACCCCTCAGATCTATTATTTTATTCAGAGCCATGATCTCGTCCAGGCCCGGGGGGGCGAGTTTGAGCATTTCAGTCATCACCTCGCGGTCGAACTTGATATCGGTGCCGCTGCCCAGGAATTTATTAAATACTTTTTCCATGTCCTCTTTGAAATTACCTTTGAATTTGTCCCACAGCCTGTTTGCGTCGATTTCCAGGGCAAAAAGATTGGGGATTAGGGATTGGTCATTAGTCACTGACCACTGACCACTGACCACTGACCACTGTATCGGCGTAATCCTGCCTCCGATCGGCAGGTCAAACGAATCTGACAGGGAATGGGCCGGGTCAGTGGAAAAGACAAGCACCTTTTTCATTTGGTTGTTTCGGGCCAGATACAATGCCATTGCTGAAGCAAGAGAGGTCTTGCCGACGCCTCCTTTGCCGCCCAATAAAACAAACTCCAAATCGGGCTTGAGAGTCAAACAGGAACTGGCCTGTTTCTCGATCGCCCGGGCCGTTTTCGGAGGCACTGAAGGCCCGGCGATGCCCCGCAGATAATCGGCTGTCCTGGTCAGCCCGCCGATGCCTCGAATCTCGTTGGGAAACAAAGGTACTTTGATCAGATCATACCTGGAAAATGCCTCTTCAATTTCGATTAAGGGTTGTTTCTGATCTCCCTTTCTGGCTCTGCAAAACAGGCAGCCTTCACTTTCTGCCACACGGTTTACGATGATCTCCTTCACCGGGATGTGGATCTTTTCCAAAGAACCGATCAATCTTTTTGTCTCATAAATGCTCATGTGTTCGGGAATCGTCACCGGCACAAAACGGGTTGTTTCTCTGTTCGAAAGCAGTTTTTTTACCCTGTCGATGTCCGAGGAGAGGTCTTCGAGGAAGATATCGCACTCATCTTTCACATATTTTTTTCCGGTAAAATGGGTGAACATATAGCGGTGCTTGTGCTGCATAAGGTCCACGACTCCTATCCATTTCCGCATCTGCTCGGGCAGATTGAGCATTCGCACAGTATGGCCGGTGGGGGCGGTATCCAGGATCAGGACACCGTAAGTACCTTCCTTTAATAGGTTGGCAATCTCGATGATGGCCATGACCTCATCCATACCGGGAAGTGAGAGGTCAAAAAACTCGGCAATGTCCTGCTGTTCGAAAT
>JAGYMJ010000318.1 GCA_018400625.1 Planctomycetota bacterium | reverse complement strand
GCGGGCCGTGCGGATGAACGGCGGATTTCAGGGTGATGCCGGCTCGTAGTGGTTAATCATCATCCCACCGGCACAGGGTACGGTGGGGATAAGACTATGCACTTCACTGAATAGTTACAAAATTATTATGACGTTGTGACTGAATGTATGAGTTGTTTTCAATTGACCAATTCAATCAATTTTAAGAGGTAGTGCGATGAAAGGTTTAGGCGGACTAGGAAATATGGGTAAAATGATGAAACAAGCCCAGGGCCAGATCGAAGACATGCAGAAAAAAATGGCGGAGATGGACAATAATCTGAAAGAGCGGGTCGTTGAGGGAAGCGCTGGAGGGGGGATGGTAAAAGCCTTTTTCAACGGACTCGGTGAACCCCTTGATATAAAAATAGACGAAACCATTCTGGAAGAAAATGACCCTGAATTCCTGCAGGAAATGATCCTCGCCGCTGTTCGCCAGGGATTAAAGAAGGCCGAGGACCTTGAAGAATCGGAAAAGAAGAAAATCGCAGGCGGACTGCCGATTCCCGGTATGGAAAATATGTTCTAAATTATTCAGTCTTCGCTGATAAATCGGGATACATGGATAAAAATAAGCCCCTTAATGCTGAGGCTTTCTCAGATATACAACAGGCATGTGACTATCTGGAAAAATCGGTCAATTATGAAAAATTGCCGGATGTAAATTATGTCCGGAGAAATTTTAATCTTGAGCGGATGAGGCTTTTTTTAGATCGAATGGGGTCCCCCCAAAAACGGTTCAAGTCCGTTCATGTCGCCGGTACGAAAGGTAAAGGCAGCAGCGCCAACATCATAGAGAACTGCCTGCGCCAATGTGGTGTGCGAACCGGGTTATATACATCACCCCACCTATCCAGTATTTGCGAAAGGATGAAAGTTAACGGGGAGGCCCCTGCGGAAGTTGAATTTTGCCGATTGGTCGGGGACGTTAAACCGGTTATCGATGAATTGCGCAGTAAGGGCTTCAAATCAAAGCCGACCTATTTTGAACTCACGACCGGGCTAAGTTTCAAAATGTTTGCCCTTTCAGGTGTTGATTGGGGGATTATTGAAGTGGGTTTGGGGGGACGGCTCGACGCAACAAACGTCCTTGCGCCTGAAGTATGTCTCATTACACCTATAGGTTTTGATCATATGGACAAGCTCGGCAATACGGCTGGGGATATCGCCGGTGAAAAGGCGGGGATTATCAAGCCCAAAGTGCCAACCGTCTTAAGCCGTCAGGATTACCCGGAAGCAGCCGATGTTATTCGGGCAAAAGCAAAAAAAATGGGGGCCGAAGTCCAGCAGGTGGGGGAGGATATACAAGTCCATAATATGCGGGCTGTTGAAGCGGATGGAGGAAAAGTTCCCGGATGGCAATTCAATGTACATGGGCCGGGTTGGAGCTATGATGACCTTTTCATTAAATTGCTGGGACGGCATCAGGTTTACAATACGGCTTCCGCCCTGGGAGTTGTTGAACTCCTGAAGCAAAAGGGGAAATTAGATTGTTCTCCGGATAAAGTCAGGGCGGCGTTGGCCGGCTGCCAATGCCCTGCACGCGTTGAAGTTGTTCAAGAGGATCCCTTCGTCATCCTTGATACGGCCCACACGCCCGAATCGATGGCGGCCCTGGTCGAAGC
Source organism: Planctomycetota bacterium (assembly GCA_018400625.1). Classification (GTDB taxonomy): domain Bacteria; phylum Planctomycetota; class Brocadiia; order SM23-32; family SM23-32; genus PUMZ01. The sequence continues at coordinate 485 of JAGYMJ010000318.1, read as the reverse complement.
GCTTCGGTCGCATTTCCCGGCATATAATATCGTTATGATTTTTGGCTGTTCCCAGGATAAAAACTACGGCGCTATGCTTGGAATGCTTTCCGAAATTTCCGACGAAATAATATTGACCCGATCGGCGTCACCGCGTTCCGTGCCGACGGAACGGCTCGCGAAAAATGCTGTTAAAGCCGGGTTTTCGAAGATCAAAGAAGTCGGTGATACCGAAAGAGCAGTGCGGGAAGGATTGGATACTTCAAGCGATCAAAAATTGGTCTGTATTACCGGTTCCTTCTTTCTCGCGGGAGAAGTTTATCCTTTGTTTGATGTGAATAAGTAGGTGGTTAAAAGCGGCACATCGACAAAAAATTTTCAATGTGCGCGGTTTGAGGAATGTTATCTTTGCTGGGGGCATATACGTGAGTCCTCCGTGAACCCCGGAGGTAAGCCCTCAGTGAACCCCGTAGCATCCCCACCGTGCCCTGTGCCGGTGGGGCTAT
>JAGYMJ010000317.1 GCA_018400625.1 Planctomycetota bacterium | reverse complement strand
CATCTTTGCGGTCGGGTCCTTCTCTTCTTCCCAGGCCCTTTCCAGCGCCTGGCGAACATCAGGGGGCAACTCGACAGCAGCGCGCCGCATGGCGTTGTACATGGCCTCGGTGAGTGTATTAGTGTTTATCATCGTCGTTTGTTCTTGGTAAATATTCAGTGAAGCCCGTCAACTCATTTCCACCGGCACAGGGCACGGTGGAAATGCCACGGGGGTTCACTGAGGACTTACTGTTCTTTGGATCCGGAGTTGTATTTGACCAGCTTGTCCCAGTTAATACTGCCTTCGAAATCACAGAAATCGATGGTGAATTCTCGCACGAACTTGTTCACCATCTTAGAATAAGACTCCATATATGCTTCATTACGCTCCTTTGCCCGATGTCCCAAAGGCTCAACTATATCTACATATAAATTTTCATCGCCCGATAAAAACGCCCAAAAATCCTGCCCGCAGTATTTGAAATGATCTCCCTTGTCCGGGCGGCTGTCTGTACCGTAGCAGCATCCGTTAACGGCTACTACGTGCAATCCCGAATTGCTGGTTCTCAATGTCCTTCCGGCAGTCTTGAAATCACCTCTCATTTTTGCTTTTTGGCTGCTATTCCCCCAATTGGGGCCGGATTTAATTGCCACAATATACCTTGTATTTTCCTTGTCAAACTCCAAATCAATACCTGTTATCCCGGATTTCCAACCGCCATACACGCTGTGGTTGATGAATATAGCAAACCCCTCCAGCCAGTCGCCAAAAATTGTTTCTTCATGGGAAGATATATGAGCTTCTACAATTTTTTTAACGATAGCGTCTGCCGTAAGCAAGTATTTTGCTTTGAACAGATAGGGGTTTTTTCGTTTTAGAATTTTGGAAAGTTTCAAAGAACCAAGGCTTTCTATTCTCTTCTCATGAAAAGTAGAGATGTTTTTTTCTACATAACCAATAACTTCATTAATCTTAAGTTTTTTCATATCCCGCTTCCGGTTCAAATAAGCACAATTGCACGCTGTCCATTTTTTCCTTTACAGCTTCATAATACTCGGGGATGATCTCGATACCAACAGAATTTCTCCGCATTCTCTGCGCCACAATATTTGTCGTCCCGGATCCCATGAACGGGTCTAATACGACATCATTCTCTTGAGTAAAAAGTTTTATAAACCATTCGGGCAGACTTTCGGGGAAGGCAGCGCTATGATTCTTATTCCCACATTCCGTGGCCATATGGAGAACATTGGTAGGATACACATTGTCTCTGTTCTTCCAATTCGCAATTTTTTTCCCAAAACCACTTCCTACCCGGGATTCGTCCCGTTTCTTATCCACTTCACTAAGGTTTTTCAGCCGGTTTTTTGCCCAATCCCCCATAGGCACCATTACTTCTTCCTGATACATGTGAAATTTTTTCTGTTTGTTGAACTGAAGCAACCTTTCCCAGGAATCCCTAAATCGATTGGGCCATTTTCCGGGATAGCAATTTTTTTTATGCCAGATAAACTCCTCAGTCCATAGCCAGCCCTGTCTTTTCATCTCGAGAATCAATTCTATAACGTAGGTGCTCCTTTCCCCATTCACCACTTTCTCCTTTATATTCAGCACAAAGGTCCCGGATGGTTTCAAAACCCTTAACAACTGCTCCGATATCGGTAAGAACCAATCGACATAATCATCCGGATGAACTCCACCGTAGGTCTTATTCCGCTGGTCAGCATAGGGAGGTGAGGTGAAAATTAAATCACAATAGTCGGAAGGTATATCCAACAAAATATCCTTCGCATCGCCCAAATGTAAATCCGTTTTTATTTCCATTTTCCCGCTAATTAATAAAAGCCAACTGTTCTCATTGCCTTGTTTCTTATCATACATTATAATTCAAGCCGTTTGTGTGTCAAACGGAAATTCTGTGTAAATATTCAGTGAGTCCTCAGTGAACTACGTTGTTTCCAGAAATTCTACCACCGGACTTGTTCCGATGGGGAAATTTTTGTAAACTTGCGTGCCGGGATGTCCCGTCTCTCCCCCTCCCCGCCCCCGCGCCGGGAGGTCATTTTTATCAAGGAGTAGAGGAAACTCCCGGCGCAAGGGCGGGAATGGGTGGGGGAAGCCGGATATGTAGTGCAGAAATATTGTCCCACCGGAACAAGTCCGGTGGTAACTGTAGTGCAAAAATATTGTCCCACCGGAACAAGTCCGGTGGTAACAGAGGGGGCACGGAATACTTTTATATCTCCGTTTTATCCGTAGTTTAGTCCAGTTGTTTTCAACGATGGGGTATTATCATGATAAACACCAATATGGGCAGGGACGAAGACGACCGGCAGCCGGTCGATACAGGTTCAAGACGGGAACTTTTTGTTGATTCTTACCTGATCGGGGAAATACGGGACGGGGCGGATTTAAGACTCCACAGCCCTACCCCGAGAGAGACGGCCCTTAAAATGGAATACCCCTGTGAACGGGGTGGATATATTACGGTTTTCAAAGATCAAGACCGTTACCGTATGTATTACCAGGGGCTGCCCCAGCGTCAGATCGAGGGCGAAAACCTGCCGTGGTTCGGCCATGACGAACTGCTGGTCTGCTATGCCGAGAGCCGCGACGGTATACATTGGGAAAGACCCCGCCTGGGACTTTTTGAGTTCAAAGGAACCAAAGATAACAATATCGTGTGGGCCGGCAGGGGCTCACACGGGTTCGCCCCCTTTATCGATACCCGACCCGGATGCCCGGATGAACTGAAATATAAAGCGTTCGGACGCTCAAGGATACGGGACAAGGAAGAGGGGTCTTTATGGCGCTCGTTGTTTTTAATGACCTCGCCCGATGGTCTCCATTGGACCCCGGTGGAGGGGCCGAAAAAATTCGGCGCCATCCTCGACCGTGACGACGGCAATTTTGATTCCCAGAATGTGGGTTTTTGGGACGAGACAATCGGCGCCTATCGCCTGTATTTCCGCAGCAGGCGAATCGTGGAAAACAATGAAGAACTTCTTGGACGCGATGACGGCGAGGGCGGGGTGAGCCGCAAACCGGAGCTCCGGGATACCGCTACCGCCGTGTCGCCCGACCTCATGGAATGGTCCGACCTCCGGCTCCTGGAATACCCCGGGGCGCCGCTTGAGGAGATGTACACAAACCAGGTAATCCCCTACCCCCGTGCTCCGCATATCTATATGGGTTTCCCGGCGCGTTACATGGAAAATCGCGGCCCGCTCACGGAATGGCATCAAAAGAAGATGGAAGAAACACCCGGCCGGTATTTCGCCAGCTATACGGACGGACTCTTCATGAGCAGCCGTGACGGTAAGGTGTTTAAACGCTGGAACGAGGCGTTCCTGCGCCCGGGTATACCCGAAGAATCAAGGTGGTGCTATGGCGAATGTTATCAAAACTGGGGCATTGTTGAAACCGCCTCCGATATCCCCGGCGCTCCCAACGAATTCTCCTTCTATGTGACCGAAGGCCGCCGTCATGGAGAGGAACCGCTGATAAGAAGGTTCACACTCCGCCAGGACGGGTTCGTTTCGGTCAATGCTCCGCTTTCGGGCGGCGAACTGCTCACGCGCCCGCTTGTCTTCAGCGGCAAGCGCCTCAGCCTGAACATGAGCACGTCCGCCGCCGGCGGCGTCAGAGTGGAGCTCCAGGACGGACACGGCAAGGCGCTGCCGGGGTTTGAGTTGGAAAAATCGCCCTGCTTCTTCGGTAATACGCTGGAGCGGAACATCTCCTGGAAAAGCGGCGCCGACCTCGGTAATGTGGCCGGCAAACCGGTGCAAATCCGCTTTGTCCTCAATGATGCGGACATCTATTCGTTCCGGTTCACTCCTTAATACTTACTGTTTTTTTGTCGCGTTATCTTGATTAAAAGGACTCAAGTAAGTATTCAGTAAACCCCGTCTGTTACTACCGAACCTGTTCCAGTGAAACACTATTTGACCACCACTACCAATGCTGCACCTGTTACCACCGAACTTGTTCCGGTGGGACACTATTTTTGCACTACAGGAGCCGCCCAACCCCCTTAGTCCCTCCCCCACCGCCCTCGCGCCGGGATTTCCCTCAATACCTGACAACAATCTTTCCCCGGCGCGAGGGCGGCGGGGGAGGGACGGGGATACCCCTGCACGTAGCTCACAAATATTTCCCCACCGGAACGGGCCCGGTGATAGAATTGCCGGAATCAACGAGGTTCACTGAGTACTTACGGGTTTAACTCCAATCAACACCGCCGCTCAGACATCGAAAATTATCCGGGTTTCGTAGAAACCGTCCGATTTCTTGATCAGCAGATTATGCCAGGTAACGGCTTTGATGGAATTTTTTACTTCATGTTTTTTCGGGGCGTATCTTTCACCCCTGACGCTGCCGGTCAATGCATAGTTCTTAAAACGCAGAACCTCGGCCTGAAAGGGCGCGAATTTTTCCACCTCGAACAGGAACAAAATCTCTTCAAGCCATTCGATGAGTAAACCCTCCCCGTCCGTTGCCTCAACCTCGACAGTTTCTTGAGAGCGGGCTTCTATGCCCGCGACGTCAAGCATCAGGTTTATCATGCCGTTGGCGGCGTTTTGGAACAGCATCGGCACGCTCTGCGCCTTCACATGCAAGCCGAGGTCGGCATCATGTTCTATTTCCTTCCAACCGTTTTCTTTTATCATATTGAGCGATATACCAGGCTATCAAAAGGTCCAGAATTAAGGGGAAAGCCCCCGCGTCACCCGTGTTATTATATATGAACAATGAAATGAAAGGTTTGTCGTGAACCCCGACTCACTTGATC
>JAGYMJ010000316.1 GCA_018400625.1 Planctomycetota bacterium | reverse complement strand
GGTGGTAACAGTTCTGGTGGGGGTGACCATATGTAGTGCAAAAATACTGTCCCACCGGAACAAGTCCGGTGGTAACGACGGGTTTTACTGAATACTTACAACGCGGCTAAATCTTCGCTGTCTGAACAATGCCGGCGGGGACGCCGGCGTCACCAGCAGGACCATATACCGCGCCTTAGGGTGCTCCGTTTTCAGAGCGAAGCCTTTGAAAAAGCGTAATCGCTTAAAAGTGCCTAACAGACTCAAAAATGAACATTTTATACAGTAATTCAAATTTCAATCAGGTATTTGAATATTATGGGAAAAGAAAAGAAATACAAAGTCGGATTGGCAGGTGTTCGGCGCGGGGGCAATATTGTCAGAGCTCTGGAAAACCATCCGCAATGCGAAATACGTGCACTGTGCGACATCAATACCGATTCGCTTCAGAAACAGGGCAGGGAGTTCAATGTACCGGACAGCCGCATGCATGCCGAATTTGACGATTTTGTTAATGAGGATATCGATGTGGCGGTTATCGCCACTCCGATCGAACACCATGCCGAGCAGTCGATAGCCGCAATGGAATCCGGTAAGCATGTGCTGTGCGAACAGACCGCCGCCTACACAATCAAAGATTGCCGCAAGATCATCGAGGTTGCTAAACGCAGCGGAAAGACTTACATGATGGCGGAAAATTATTCTTTTTTCCATTGCGTGCTGGAATGGAAAAAAATGATAGAGGCGGGGCGGCTCGGTAAGATATACCATGCCGAAGGTGAATATCTCCATGAGATAACGCATCTGCTGGTGGACCCGGAAACCGGTGAGAAAAAGTGGCGTTATCCGCGCGCGCCAATATGGTACTGCGGACACAGCCTCGGGCCGCTGCTTTTTCTCATGCAGGACCGCGTTGTCAAGGCGACCGGAGTAACACCGGGCAAAAATATGCACCCGGATCAGGACAGTGTGAGTTTCCTGGATATGGAGACCGGACTGTTTCAGACGGAGAAGGGGGCTGTCATTAAAATTCTGGCCAGCCAAACGGTCAAACGGTATCAGAGCAGCAAGCCGAAATATCTGACATGGTACTCGCTCTACGGCACAAAAGGTTTTGTCGAGAACGGGCGTGATCCGCACGAAAACGGCCTGGAATGGGTGGAAGATGTTGATTCAAAGCAAGACGGCGCCAGGCATGTTGATACTCCCTTTTCAGATCCGAATGCGCCGCCTGAAGCACGGCACGGCGGTCATGGAACCGGCGAGTACTCTATGATAAACCACTTTATTGATGCTTTGGACAAGGGGACTCTCCCCGCTTTCAATGCCGTTCAGGCCGCTGAAGTGACGGCACCCGGTCTGATTGCCCATGAATCGGCCATGAAAGGCGGTCGTTGGATCGATGTGCCGCAATTTGGATGGTAAGGGACTGAATACTTGCACCGGATGTACGGCTTTGCCGTCATGTGGGATACCTTTTCAGAAAAGTTCGGTAAAAAGCGTGAATGAATAATGCGACAATAATTCTATTGGAGGTTTTATGATGAAATACTCAACAATGAGCTACACTTTTTCGAAGCAGGAAGAGCATTTTGATCTTAAAAAAATGCTGGAGTTTACGGCCAAACACATGGACGGTATAGATTTTGTCCGCCTCCACGGACGGGAGCCGGAAGAACTGCGCAAGATGGCCGACGACCATGGTGTTGATGTGGTCTGCCATACTTTTTTTGCAAAAAAGCTTGTTTCAGCGAATCCGGAAGAGCAGCAGGAAGGAATCGATGATTGCAAGCGGGGGATCGAAGCCGCCGTTACGCTCGGCGCCCCCGTCGTCATGATCCCGACTCCGGGGCAGAAAGACCTTGACCGGAATCAATTGCGGCAGAGGTGGATATCCGGACTTAAATTGGTTATGCCGCTGGCAGAAGATGCGGGAGTTGCTTTAAGTATTGAAAATTTCCCCGGCGATAAAAGCCCTTTTGTCCTGGCCGATGATTATTTGGAAGCGCAGAGCGCTGTCCCGGGACTGAAACTGACATTTGACAGCGGAAATGCGGGATCGGGCGAAGACCCCGCCGAGTCCTTCTCGCGCTGCGCTCCCCATGTCGTGCATGCCCATTTCAAAGATTGGCTGGTGTCAGAACAGCCTCAGGAAGGCTATCGGCCCATGCTGGACGGACGTTACTATCGTTCCGCACTTATCGGCGAAGGCGATATCGATAACCGTTCCTGTCTGAAAGCTATGCAGGAAGCCGGATATGACGGCTATATCAATATAGAATACGAATATAACGACTATGATCCGTTTGAAGCAACCCGTCGGGCGGTCGAATATCTGCACGGTTTGGAATAAACAGATGAGTAAACTGCCAAACATCGTCATCTTCAATCCGGACTCCTACCGCGGCGACGTGCTGGGGCACCTTGGAAACGCGGGAGCCGTTACCCCCAACCTTGACCGCCTCGTCAGGGAGGGCGGCGTCTCCTATGCCAACGCCTTCGCACAGAACCCGGCATGCACACCGAGCCGCTGTTCCTTCATGACCGGGTGGTATCCACACGTGCATGGACACCGTTCGATGAGGTACATGCTCCAGGACCACGAACCGAACCTGTTCTCCGTTTTGCGTCGCGAAGACTATCACGTATGGTGGGGCGGAAAGAATGATTTGTTTGCCCTAAAAAACAAAGAAGATTATTTGAAACACTGTGATACGAAATATCATCCTGAAAAACCGTATAAGGAATATTACCCTCCGCCCAAAATTTCTCCTCAAGACCCACGGCACAGCGTTTTTTACCGGGGCGTTATGCCGAAGCAGGGAAAGGGTGAAAAAGTGTCCGATCGCGACTATGGCAACACACTTGGGGCTGCCGATTTTATCACCTCGTATTCAGCGGAAAATCCATTCTGTGTTTATCTTCCGCTATCATGGCCGCATCCCTCTTACAGGGTTGAAGAAGATTTTTATCATATGATCGACCCCGACAATCTGCCTCCCCGACGGCCTGTGCCGGAAAATGACTTCAGCATGCTGGATGATCTGCGCGGAATTTATCGTTCCGAGGAAATAAGTGAAGACGACTGGAAAGAGATAAGGCGCGTTTATTACGGGATGTGCACAAAGATAGATTCCCTTTTCGGTAAAGTGGTGGCTGCGCTCAAGAAAAAGGGTGAATACGACAATACGCTGATAATTTTCCTCTCCGATCATGGGGACTTTACCGGTGATTACTCGCTGCCGGAAAAAGCGGGAACGTTCCATGACTCCCTGCTGAGAGTGCCTTTTATCGTTAAACCCCCGGCTTCCGTCGTTGCCCAACCCGGCATCAGGACCCACCTGACCGAACTTATCGATATGCCGGCCACTATCTATGACCTGCTCGGCATAGAACCGGGATACGACCATATGGGCCGGAGCCTGGTCGGTTCACTCTGCGGAGACAACAGTGAAATACGCCAAGCCGTTTTTGCCGAACATGGCTCCAGGGAAAAGGAAAATGCGTATAAAAATTCCGAAGTTTTTAACCGCCCGCCGCATGATTTTTATGGACTTAAATTCGAGGTTGTCCTGAAATATCAAGATGTTGGGACCTATGGCGTCTCCGTCAGAAACCACAAATATAAATATGTCAGACGACCCTATTTCAAGTGGGATGAACTCTATGACCTGGAAAGCGATCCTGGCGAACTGCACAACCTGATCAAAAATCCAGAATATTCAGAAGTCAATAAGCAGATGGAAAATCTTCTGCTGAATTATTTTATGACGACAGCCGACGTGCTGCCCTATCAGCAGGACCCGCGCAATGTTTGAATTTTTTTGCAAGAGAGGAAAAACATGAAAGCAATTTGGTGGTTTACACCGGCATTACTTGAACCCTGCGACGGCCCTTGGGGCAGGTTGCTGGATTTTGGACATGACAGGCTTGCAGCATGGAAGGCCATTATTGACTGGGCCGAAAGACTCAAAATTGATTATTTAATATCCGGCATCGAGCCATACATGAGCGATCGAGTCTATAACCAATGGGGTTTCCACTATGTGTGCCATTTCCCTGATGACCCACAAGCCCGATGCTCTGGCATGATGAAGATTGGTGCAGGGAAACCGCCGAGCGCATCAACAAACTCGATATTGAGGGCTGCATCGTCCATATAAACACGCAATGGGGGCATAAAGGACATATTGGCGCTCATACGGCTTCCCGCAACATCACCCGCGTGCTCGAACAATTATCTCCTGAGGTACTGGCAGGGAATTCGGAGCAGGACTTCCAAAACTTTTTCGGCGACACGGCCGGGCCGGTGATCCTGGAGGCGGCTAAAAACTTGGCCGCTTTTCCCTTAGACATGACCACCGCCGTGCATCTGCTCAGGGAAGGCTTTTCTTTTGGGATGCCGCCCTGGTTCGACGGACATTGGCGCTGGCCGGGAGTTTTGGGAAGCCCCAAATACCGTCCGCCGGAATGGTTGGAATCGGAAGGCATTACAGACATATACGAGTTAATCCAATCTGTAGCGCAAGAACCGGAGTCTTACAGCCGTGTGATGAAAAGAACCGAGGGGACGGCTTTCACTCTTTGCGATAATATCGCTGAAAGATGCGAACGCGCTGTTGAACTGCTGGAAAATTGTCCTGAACCGTCCTCTTTGCCTGCGAAAAGCGAGCTGCGTGCTTTGATGGCCGGGGCCCATATAGCTATCCTGGCGGCCCGGGAACATGGAGCGGTTCTGAGGGCCCGTTTGGCCTGGGAGGCTGTTAAATGCCTGCCCGATAAGAGTACGGAGTGTGAGAAGGCGAGGGAATGCGCGGTGAAATGGTATGAACAGGCGGTGGAGGCCCTTAATCGACAAATCCCGCGGGCACTGGATATGGCCATGGTTTATCCCGATGTTATGCATCATGTGGTGTCTTCACGGGAAACCATCAACAGGCTCACAATGGCCACCCGTCTCCGGATACGCCGGGAAGAACTCCGCCGCATTAAAACGGTGACCGGGCCGGAATGGGCGGATGCCATGACGGTCG
>JAGYMJ010000315.1 GCA_018400625.1 Planctomycetota bacterium | reverse complement strand
GCGGATGAACGGCTACGGTTGTAAGTTATAGACACGTAGTGCTTAATCATCATCCCACCAGCACAAGGCACGGTGGGGATGACACGAATTCACTGAGAAATTACCCGCGTTACTTGCAGCAAATCTGCCACCGGACCCGTTCCGGTGGTATCAGACGGGGTTTGCTGAATACTTACCCTTATTCCCATCGCAACGTCTCCACCGGATCCATACGGGACGCCTTCAGTGCAGGCAGAATACTGAATACAAGGCTTAAGCTCAGAGCGGCGATTCCCGTAATGATCGGCGTTACAATCCCTAAGTCCGTTGGGATTTCCGTAAAATAATACACTTCACTGGGAAAGGGCGTCCATCCGGTCAAGGCTTCTATGCGGTCGGCGACTTCATTGATTCTCATCAAAAAAGCGAAACCCCCGGCAGTGCCTATCAACGTCCCTATAAACCCTATAGAGCCGCCTGTTACCAGGAATATACCTGCCACGCTCCGGGATGTATAGCCGACAGCCTTCATGGTACCGATATCGTGCCGCTTTTCATAAACACTCATTATGAGTATCGCGAAAATGCAGAAGCCGGCAAGTATGCCGACGAAAGACAGCACAACGGCCATCAACACGCGTTCCATCTGCACGGCCTCAAGGAAATTGCGCTGTTGATCCTCCCATGTTCGTGCCATGTACCCCTTTTGGTTCAATTGCGAGATTACTGAGGGAGCGAATCTTCGGAAATCTGTGAGCTTCAGGTTCAAGCCGGAAACGTTACCGCCTGAGTCCAAAAAATTTTGCGCCGACTCCAACGACATGAGCACGACCTCACTGTCATAATCATAGCGTCCGGTGTGGAAGATGCCCGCCACGACAAATTTCCTCAAACGTCTCCTGAAATCTTCGGTAGCCGTCATCAGCACAACCTCGTCCCTGAGTATTCTGTCCGAATTGGCCAGCATCAAACCGGCCAGTCCCGCTTCTGCGGAGTTTGAAAGCAAACCGGTCAATTGCTGTAATTTTTCGCGTCCATCCTCCAAGCGTTCACTCTCCCTTATCCCGGCCATCAGGGCAAGGGATTTATTCCGCAGCTCACCGTCCAATTCTTCAGAAATATGCTCATAAAGCTGATGGTGAAATGAAAGCTGTTTCGCCATTTCGTTACCGATCAGGACCGACGGGATTTCGGCCTCATTGTCATCCAAGTAAACGCGATCAAGGGCTTCAAGGGTACCGTATTCCAGATAATGGCTGCCGAACTCGCTCACCTCCGGCTCCAGGACCGGATCCATCCCCCTGAACATGACAGTCCATGTGCGATCCAATTCAGGGATTCGCATGAGCGATTTACTTTCTATAAATGGCGCCGCATTTTTTACATGCGGTATATTTAAGATTTCTTCGCGAGAAGCTTGCCAGCTGCTGATGCCTGTGACTTCTTGTGCAGGTGAATCAACCCTGATATCGCTTAAATAACCTCTGATTACGGAACGCAGTTCACTCTCGAAGCCGCTCATAACGCTCATAACGATTATCAGCGTCCCCACACTCAGGGCAACACCAATAATTGCCAGGTAAGAGAGCGGTTTTTTGAAGAGATACCGGAGTCCAAGATAAATAGATGTCATAATTATTGCCTTTTTTAGGTTTTTAACGACAAACGATTAAAAATCAAGTGATTAATTTTCAACAAATGCTTTGAAAGGAGGATTACAGACGACTTTACCCGTTTTTTCATCTATTGCAGAGAAGTTAGCCGTTTCATAGAGCTGATAGGCGGTGATATCAGGATGAGAGAACGCCCATTGGGCCTCATCTTTCAAATCTTTCATTAATCCCCCCGCAACCAGGCGCCGGTCACTTTGCAAGATAAGGGGAGTGGAATGTTTACGACATTCTTTGGCAACTTCTTCGACCATAAGCCGCCCGGTTAAAGGACGGAAGCCCATTAATCCCCTGAACTCCGCATAATCGGCGATATCCCGCACCCATTCCCGCCATTGCCAGTCCATCAGTGCAAAGTCGAGCTGCTTGCCGCTTTCATCCCGATCATAAAAGAAAGGCGCGAGAACATGAACCCCTAATTCCTTACCGTATTCACCGGCGATCAACCGGCGCGCCTCGCGCAGAAAGCCCGTGAAAAAAGAACCATTGGCTTCCGCTATATCAGCCCTGTTTTGGGGCTCATCGACCGACTGGAGAGAAGGTTCGTTAAACCCATAGGCTTCCGGAGGAGTGGTTCGGAAATGATAATGGGAACTCGGCCTTATATTGACACCGTCCACACCTTTGTCGAGTAAATCTCTGATCTGGGCCAACCAATAGCTCCTCACTTCCGGATAACCGGGATGCAGGATTGGTATCCGCGGAAGAACGCCCCTGGCTGCAGTGATACAACGGTCTTCATGGGCATGTATCCGTGCCTCGGATTGCCAGGGCCAGCCCACTTCCCGATATTCACTCCAGATAGCGTCCAAATCGGCCTTTTGGACAAAATTCGCGAATTCGGGATCGTTCATGCAGGGATTGATCCGGCTTAATAATGGCACGGTAGTGAAGGCTTTGAACCTTTCAGGAGCGGACCCGATGTGGGCCGGACTGCTCGGCAGAAGCGCGCCGTCGCTGCCTGCAAGCTCGATGATCGCGTGGGGATGATGAATAAATTCCTCATCAGTCCAGTCGGAACTGAATCGCACCTCAATATATCTTTCCGTTTCAGGAATGTCCAGTCCGGACAATATGACGATTCGGCTGTCGCCGCGATGAGTGAAAGAGGAGCGATATTCAACCCTGTCTTCGAGTTTGAAAGAACCAGTATAGCGTTTCCAGGTTCCCAAACGATCCGATATCCATATCTCAAGATGTTCGGGGCGTATTTTTGTAGGTTCCGTATTGGGCTTAACCAGCCGTATCTCCGTTACAGGGCCCGAAAGATTTGAATCAAGGGGGGCGCGCTGCATGAAAAAATGGGGATTTTCCACTTCAAACGCAGGCATAGGCAAAAGGCTGCCATAGAGGTCGGACCAAACATGAGGATGCGGCTGGGGAATAACATGCGGGACATAATGGGGAATACGTTCAAAAGGCTTGAATACCGCATGAAAAGCGATGCCGTGGCGATGGGCGGCCTGAACGGCCTCCGACAGCAGGTCGTAACCGGCCGGGTTGGATTCATAAAGACGGGTTCGAGAGGCTATCACCCATTCATGCCTTTTTATACCGAGTGACGCAATCATAGCAAATAAAGAATCAAGTTGATCTAAGTCAAAAAAACGATTGTTGCGCCGGACATCGTCCAGATAATCTGTTGCTGTATGATACTCACTTTTTGTATTCATTTTTTCCTCATTAGTGGCCTATGCCATTTTGATATTTTAATGTTTTGTCCCGCTCCCTGAGCAGAAACGCGGCGGGCGAGACCGGGGGTTGTCAAAGATATTGTAGTGCATAAATACTCCTCCACCGGGACAAGCCCGGTGGTAGGAACCA
>JAGYMJ010000314.1 GCA_018400625.1 Planctomycetota bacterium | reverse complement strand
GGACTATGCGTTTTTTGCCGCGGACAAGTCGCATCTGCGTTTCGACGGGTTTTATCTCGTCGGCTTCAGTCATCTCAGCGACTACATGCCGTGGTCCGACGATGCGCGCGGGCGCAACGGCGTCTTCGTGCTCGCGAATACATATGATGTCCACATAACGCGCTGCTTCAGCAACGGGCTTGGCGGTGGTTCCAGCCCGGGTATTCTCATGGCATGGCTTACCCGGGACACGCTTTTGCGCAACAGCGTCGTTACCCGTGCAATGGGTGGTGGGGTAACTTTTTACGGTTCTCCTGATCTGCGCATTGAACACAGCGTATTCCTGCGTAATTCGATTACGAATATTGCGGAAGGAACCAACGAGCCGGACCAGAAATTCTATCTGAAAAAGAATATCTTTACCGATAACCTCCCCAAAAAAGTGCATCAACCTCTCTTTGCCATCGGCAAGGTTGAATCGATGGTGGAAAGGAACAACTGCTACTATCTGCGGGTACCGGATGAAGAAAAACAGATGTTTCAATTCTATGGTGTGGACGCTTACGGTCCCTCGGCGACGATGGCCGGATTGAGGGCCGAGTTCAATGTACCGCCGGTTATTAAGGATCTGACCCGTATGAGCCTGGCGGAATACCGGGAGCGGTTTGCTCCTGACAGCGCGTCAGTGATCGCCGATCCACGTTTCAAAGGCGCTCGGGATATGGACAGATACCACGAGGACGGTGAACCTGTCTTCCTGGCGGACCGTCTGGTGGGTGATCGGGACCTTGATTTCTCTGACCTTTTTGCCACCCATCCGGAGTTAATGGAGAAGGGGATAGGTCTCCAGCGGGAAGCGTTCGAAGATTTTCATTTCCATCATTGAGGTTTGCACGCTTAAAATGATTAAGCATGAGGGTTTCAGAGACTTCTCGGCCGGAACATTCGACAATGCCGGAGCCAATCTGTTTGTCGATGCCCATGGGGTCATTCGCCGCATCATGGACAACGATCTGAATAACGACGGCATCTTTGACCTGGTTCTGCCCAATTCCCATGGCTATGTCGAGCGGGCGCCGACGGAAATTCACAAACTGGTGGACGGACAATGGCCAATGAGCCGGCTCCCGCAGGATAGCGGCTGGATGCCTCGTGTTGCGGATGTTGATGGTGACGGATATCCCGATCTCATCGTTGCCAACGGAGAAAACGGCGTTACTTCGGAGCTGCAATCCTGCATCCACTGGGGCGGGCCGGGCGGGCTGAGTGGTGATTGCAGCTATTTTGATACCGTCGGGGCCTACGATGTTGCAGTCTGCGACCTGACCGGCAACGGTCTGCAGGACCTGATATTTACCACGGCTTGGTACGATCACCATAATCCGGGCAAAACTCTCCCGCAAAAGGTGTTCCTGCAGAACACACCCCGTGTGTTTTCAGATGCCACCGACCGTTGTCGGATTCCGGGGATCGCGACGGTATCCCTGCTGTGTGAGGACGTTACCGGCAACGGTTATCCCGATCTCGTCCTGGGCAACCGCCGCAAAGGGTTTGATTCGGCGACCGATTCGTTCCTCTTCTTCGGGTCGGAAGATGGTTTTGACCCGGAGAACATGATCGGGCTGCCGACCGTCGGCTGCACCCAGGTCATGGCCGCCGATTTGCGGGGAGATGGCTTTAAGGATCTCGTATTTACCGGCAGCAATCGGCTGATCGTCTATCACAATAACAAGGGGCAGTTTGATCGCGAATGCCGTGAAGTGATCGAGGTGAGCGGAAGTTTCACCCAGTTCCTGCGGGGAATGCTTGCCACGGAGATTGCCGACGTGGATGGTGATGGGGTTCCCGAGGTGTTGATCGGTACCCGAAAAGGGATCGAAATCCGTAAACCCGATCGGCTCCGGGAAGTGCACTCAATGATCGAGTGTTACGCCTGCTCCTGCCTCAGGGCGGCAGATATCAACGGCTCGGGCGCCCCCGACCTGATCGCTTCCCATTATTGCTCGGAAAAGACCTACGATGCCGAATCGCTCGTCTTCTGGAATACCGGAAGCGGTTACAATACCCGGCATACCACGGCTTTCCCTACCCATGGGCCGATGGGGTGTACCGCTGCGGACTTTGACCAGGACGGGATAATGGAGATCGTCTTCTGCAACACGATGTCGGGCCCCTCGCAGTACAATCCGGAATTCCCTGTTTTCGTTTACTTCGGCGATCCCGACCTCGAGTATTCGGAGCAGAACCGGCGGGATTATCCGATTACCTACATGAGTCATAGCTTTATCAACGCGGATGTTGACAACGATGGTTTTGTCGAGTTGGTGCTGACATCGGCCCATGGCCTGAGGATATTTAAAGGCACCGCAGATGGCCCGGACCCCGCGCAGTTTGTCGATATCATCCATCCGCTCGGCGACGAAGTATTGGTCGGCGGGGTGCTGGTTGCCGACCTGAACCGCAACGGGTGGCTGGATCTGATCATGGTACCGTGGGTGAAAGCGGACGATGAGCGGGTGATGAATAATGCCGTTGCCATCTATTTCGGCGGCCCGCAGGGTTACTCGCAAAGCCGACGTCAAATCCTCCCTGCCAATGTTGATTCGTCGCAGAGCGTCCTCCTCGCCGACATTAATAATGACGGTTGGCTCGATTTTCTTTACGGCAGCCGGGAAGGCCATATTGGCGTCTATTACGGAAGCGAACAGGGTTTTACCCCCGAACAGGTCGACAAGATATTTCTCAAGGATCACAATGGAAGCCGGATATTCCGGTTGAACGCGGTCGATATCGATGGTGATGGTCAATTGGAGATATTTCTCACGACCGCAGGACACTATACACGCCAGGCCAGTCATCTGTATATCCTGAACGGCGCTCTGGAAGGCTTTCCACAGGAGAAAACGTTTAAATTCGATACCGGCGGCAGCACGGGCATCCCAAGTCTTGCCGATATAAATGGCGACGGACATCTTGACCTGCTTCTGCCTTTTTACTCCACCACCGCGTCGCGCGAGCTGCCGGCGCGCATTTTCAAAGGCGACGGCACGGGCGGGTTTGATTGGGAGCATCCCATTAATGTCGATTGCATGTCCTCAATCGCCTTCATGGCGGTGGACCTCGACGGGAACGGGTTCAATGACCTGTTTATCTGTTGTCATCGCAACGACCTCGGCCATATGGTGAAATCGAAACTGATCCGTAACGGGCCCG
>JAGYMJ010000313.1 GCA_018400625.1 Planctomycetota bacterium | reverse complement strand
ACCGATAAATTATCAATGCGTATATTTCAGTTTCATCGTGGAGCGCTGGTCGCAGGAGCCCCCCCCCCGCTGCAGGCCAATTGATTTGCATTTTTCGTTTGTGTGAAGTAAACTGAATCGCAAAATGATTTCAGACAATTTGCTATAATAAAAATATATGTTGGAGGATATATGATTAGGTCTGGAGTCGGGTATGCCGTTCTTGTTGTTATGACATCCCTGCTTTTTTTGCTCGCGCTGCTCACCCCGATAGTGCATTATGGGTGTTGCATACGCTATCAGTTATAAGTCTGCTTATCCTTCCTTTCCTTTTCTTTGAGGAGGTCCGTGAGTTTGTAACCGTTCTGCTCAAGCTCAGGGTCAAACCACGTGGGGCCGCACGGATTTTTATAATTTTCTCTTTGTGTTTGCCGGGATGTCCAGCATGAAGCGTGTAAAAAATGAAGTTTATATGATCATCGCGGCACTGATCTGCGCTTTAGTTTTCATATACAGTGCTCCCTATTTAGGGGGCGCCGGAGGAAAGCTGGGAACGATTGCCTTTGGCTCGGTTATTTCAGTTTTCGGGCTGTATCAATGCCTTAAATTTATAAGTGAACGAAAATTCTTTAATAGAGAGGCGAAAATTTGAATACAACGGAAAAACTTGACTATCATTTTGCAGAAAAACCAATCGCTTGGGTTCCTATGTGGGGACTGTCTAAACTGCGAAAACGCGGTGGCCGTTTTGCAGGTGCGATCGACGGGAAAGCCCGATATTATGACCAATGGTATGAACGGGCTATGTCGGAAGAAACGGCGAAAAAATTGGCCGCTCTTGGTGTCAACCTTGTCATACTGCCTTTCTCCCTCGGTGGAAGCGCAAAAGTTGAAGCTGAAGAAAGAGGTGATTTCGAAAAAACCGCGGACTATTTCCATAAGTATGGTATCGTTACGCTTCCCTATCTGCAGTGGCAAAATATTTTGCAGGAGGCCGGCGCGCTGGAAAATGCCGAATGGGCCCTCACGACCGGCGGGAACACGCAGCAATACGCCCAGTGGAGGAGGACTGTCTGCCAGTCTTCCAAAGGTTTCCTCGACTATATAAAAGATAATGTCGCCGATGCGTTAAATAAAGGGGCCGACGGCATCTGGATCGACAACTCCTACCTCAAACCCTGTAACTGCGATCTGTGCAAAGATAATTTTAGAAAATACCTGGCTGAAAACAGACGCGACCTGCTTGACCTGCTTTATCTGAAAGATTTTGAACGTGTTGAAATCCCGGCCGGCTTTTCCGATCCGGTGCTCGATCCGATTATGCAAGCGTATATCGAATTCAATGGCGAGCGTTGCGAAAATACCCTCAAGGATGTTAAGGAGTATATGGAACAAATCTCTTCCCACGCCCTTTTCGCATCCAACCCGGGTATTCACCGCGGTAAAAATCAATACCTGCAGGGTATCGACATTTATGAACTGGGGAAGCTGCATGATATCATGTATCTGGAAAATAAACTGTGCCCCGGAGTGAATGACAAGAATAAAGTCACCGGTAATTTCCACGGTTTTCTGGCGCTGTCCGAACTCGACTGCGCCGCCGTTGCCGGCTCCTGGAAACCTGTCGCCGAATTCGACAGCACTGTTGAGTCAAGCAGTTGTGGCCTGCCTGAAACCCGGGCGGAAGTGGAAAGGCTCATTTTCGAGGGACCCACTCATCAAAATATCTCCGGTATGTTCTGGGCCGTAAGAGGCCGTTATCACGGGATATGTGAGAAACCGGAAGATTTAATGGACATGTATTTTGAAAAGGAAGACATTAACGCCTGGGTGAAGGGTGCTTTACCGCCTTTGAAGACAATGAAATTTCCGAAGCGGGTAAGGAATCTTGCCGAAATCGGCGTTTATTACTCGAAACCCTCTCTCTCGTTCTCGCATTCGAAGGCGTTCCCCTCCCTCTTTGCCCTGGAAGAAGTGCTGTTGAGGAACCAACTCCCCTACAACCTCCTCTATTCCGAAGACACGGCTAAAATAAGCGAGTATGAACTGCTAATACTCCCGGAAACCGTCTTCATGAGTGATAGCGAAGCCGCCGCTTTAGCAAAGTATGTTACAAAAGGCGGGAGACTGATGATTATCGGTGACTGCGGTCTGTTCGATGAATATGGTTTTATCCGCAAAGATTATGTGATCAAAAAAATCAGTGGCGTGAGCTATTTCGACCGGGTAAAAGAAATTACTATGAAAGATAACGGGCAGGGCCGAACAGCTTTTGTACCTGTCACGGGATATGGGAAGGATAACAAGTCGTCACATGACATCCTTGACCATGACCCCGCCTGGCTCAGAGATGAAACGGACATTATATCGGTACTGGATGACGGTTTACTGCCTGATGGACGCCAGATGCGGGTCGATGCTGCGGGCAATATTGGGGTTTCCCTGTTTGGAGGCCAAGATAACGCGAAAAGTATATCTTTGATGTCTTATGAGGATGAAGCCAATGAACAGGATATATCCGTCTCCGTCCGAAAAGACATCTGCGATGGCGTGGGGGCTGTCTGGCGAGATTCGAACGGTCTCAAGGAAAATTTTCAGGGGAAGGTTGATAATACAAACTATATAACGTTCAACCTGAAAAAATTTACCCGATTTGGGGAACTGACATTTGGTTGATAGTAAGTCCTCAGTGAACCACATAGCATCCCCACCGTGCCTTGTGCCGGTGGAATGAAGATTAAACGCTACAAACATTGTACCCACACTTTTTCCTTACCGCAGGACTATCTTGATGTCAGGTGGATTTATCGCTTTTGGGGCATATGCGTGAAAGAAAAACGCACGGCTATC
>JAGYMJ010000312.1 GCA_018400625.1 Planctomycetota bacterium | reverse complement strand
GCCCTTAAAAGGGCTCACTACAAACCATTTACAACCTTTTCGGCCGGGCTGTTAAGATAGTGTCGGCCAACAACGGCCGGCGCAACCTGGACTTTGATTAAAGTTCCCCGGCGGTGAATGCTATTTTTTGACCCTGTGACCCAGGCCGTCCCTTAAGACCTTACTTCCCTCTTCAACGGAATTTGTAACGAACACATTCCCCCCTATTATCGCTCCCTTTCCGATTGTAACATCCCCAAGTATGCTGGAATTGGAATAGATAACAACATCGTCTCCAATAGTCGGATGGCGCTGAAAACCTCTTTGAAGATTACCCTCCTGATCGGTCGGGAAACTCAATGCCCCGAGCGTGACGCCCTGGTAGATTTTCACATTCTTGCCAATTACCGTCGTTTCTCCAATGACCACCCCGGTGCCATGATCGATGAAGAAATTGGTATCGATTGCAGCCCCCGGGTGGATATCTATCCCCGTCAGACCGTGGGCATATTCGCTCATGATACGCGGCAAAAGCGGAACTTCAAGCTTGTGAAGGCTATGAGCTATACGGTAGATCATTATGGCCCGGAATCCGGGATAACAAATGATCACCTCATCGTTGCCCGTTGCGGCGGGGTCCCCCAGATAAGCGGCTTCAACATCGCCGTCAAGCACGTTGATGAGTTCAGGCAGGGAACGAAAAAAAGCGTTGGTTTTTGTTTTAGCCGCTTCAGAAGCTTTCTCCCTTTTATCGAGAGAACTATCACGGTAGGCATGTAAAATGCATTTTTCTATCTCCTCCTCAAGAAGTTCCGCAGCCTCATTGGCCGTATTGCACAGGTGCAATTTCAGCTTTCCCCTGTCCGCGGCTTTCTTGCCGAAATACCCCGGGAACAGCAATTTGCTCAGCAAATTAATTATTCTGATGACATCTTCGCTGCGCGGCAAATCAAACGTGCAGATATGATCGACCTTACCCGATCGATCCAAATGGCTTATGATACGATCAACCACCCCATGATTGCATTGGAAGGGCGAATCGAGCCCGTCAGCTTCGCTGCATTTTTTGTTGTTATTCCCCATATGCTTAACCACTTTCATAAAGAAAAAGGAGATGGATATTCTACCCACCTCCTTTCATCAATAAAGAGCGCCGTTAATAAATTGCCTTTTTAATCAGTAGAGTTAATCTTCCTGATCACAACGTTCTCTTCGGAGCAGGTTCTCCCATCTTTTATCGACATCAGCCTGTATCTCTTCGATAAGGTGTTCATTTTTAGGACTGAAAAGATGCTTAAATCGGCCCTGGCTTTTAAGCCAATCGCGCATTGGACGCTGTTTCTTTTCGCTCGGTTTGTAATCGATTTTCAGGCGCCCGTCAACGATCTCAAAAACCGGCCACAGGCGTGTGTTCACAGACAGTTCACAGAGTCGGATTGTATCTTCCGGTTTACATCTCCAGCCCCTTGGACATGGACTGAGCACATTGATGAAACACGGCCCCTCGGTATTCACTGCTCTTTGCACTTTTTTAATGTAGTCACGCATTCGATGCAATGAGGCCTGTGCCACGTAAGGAATACCATGAGCGGCGCAGATAGCGGTCAGGTCCTTCTTGACCTGATTCTTACCGGCAAGGACTTTGCCGGCCTGGGCGGTGTTGGTGAAGGCGCCTTTGGGCGTGGCACCGCTGCGCTGGATACCCGTATTCATATAGGCTTCGTTGTCATAACAAATATACGTGAAATTATGTCCACGCTCCAGAGCACCTGAAAGCGCCTGCAACCCGATATCATAGGTACCCCCGTCGCCACCAAAGGCAATGAATTTAATATCTTTGTCCAGTTTACCCTGACGCTTAAGCGATTGGTAGGCGGCTTCTGCACCAGCGGCGGTGGAAGCAGAATTTTCAAATGCACTGTGGACAAAAGGCACATTCCAGGCTGAATTTGGATAAATAGAGGTCACCACTTCCATACAACCGGTCGATGAAGTCGTCACCACATAAGCATCGTCCTGCTGAGCGGCGTGCAAAGCCTGTCGCAGGGCTATAGGCCCTGCACAACCCGGGCAAGCGGCATGCCCGCCACTTAACAATTCAGGCATATTGCTGAGTTCTTTTAAGTTTGTCGTCGGCATTTTTTTATCTCCAATGGAAATTATATTTTTTTAGGCCTGCAAATCACCTGCAGGCGTTGTTGAATGATGAGTTTATTCACGCAGTCCGACATATCGAATATCATCCGCTTCGGTCTTACCTTTTTTCTGAACATCGGCCAATTGACGGAAGACATCTTTAACGGAATTAAGGGGCATATCCCGTCCGCCGAGCCCGTAAATGAAATCGACCATCGGCGCGCAGTTATCTCTTCCGGAGAGACTTGAACGCACTTCATGGAAAAGCGGCCCGCCGAGACCAAAAGAAACGGCACGATCAAGAGTACCGACCACCGCGGCATCTCCAAGCGCCTCCGCGATCTCTCGCGCAGGGAACGGCCTGAAACACCTTACCTTCAGAACTCCGGCGGCGATACCGTCTTCTTCCCGCACCTGGTCTGCGGCTTCTTTTGCCGTGCCGGTGGTCGAGCCAAGGCCAACCAGAATTACTTCCGCATCATCGCAGCGATAGGGCTCAAGCATTCCATAGGTACGACCGGTGAGTTCGCCATATTCTTTCCCTACATCAACGATAACATCCCTGGCCGCCTCCATAGCGTCAATTTGCTGCTTTTTATATTCAAAATAATAATTCTGGAGAGCAAGCGGCCCGAATGTGTACGGGTTATCGACATCCAGCAGCGAATAATCTCTCTTAAAATCACCCAGGAAATCCTGGGCTGTCTCGTCATCGTTAATCTCTAAAGCCTCAATAGTGTGGCTCAGAATAAACCCGTCCAGCGCCGCCATAACAGGCAGCATCACATCCGGGTGTTCGCCAATTCTTATCGCCTGTAAAACATTGTCATAGGCTTCCTGGGAATTTTCTGCATAGAGCTGTATCCATCCGCTGTCGCGGGCGCCCATAGAATCGCTATGGTCACAATGGATGTTGATTGGGGCGCTCAGCGCTCTGTTCACCACAGGCATCACTATTGGGCAGCGATTGCCGGCCGCCACAAACAGAATCTCCCACATCAGCGCAAGGCCGGCGGATGATGTTGCGGTGCAGCATCGGGCGCCGGACAACGAGGCGCCGACCACGGCGCTCATTGCGCTATGTTCACTCTCAACTTGAACGAATTCGGTATCAACATCACCATCTGCCACATACTCCGCAAACTTATGCATGAGCTCAGTCTGGGGAGTTATGGGGTATGCCGCCACTACATCGGGGTTAATCTGCCTCAATGCATAAGCAGCAGCATCATTGCCGGTTTTAGCTACTCTTTCGGCCATAACTGGAATATCCTCAATTTATTTGTATTAGATTTCTAAAAAATATTGAATTGCAAATCACAATATAACAACAGGCTTAATCCCTCGGCTGCGGCTTTTCGTTATCTCTTTCTTCATCCGTCACATCGCTCTCCAACTTCATTTCGATACAATTGACAGGACATTCGACCGCGCAGATGCCGCACCCCTTACAGTGCTGGTAATCGACGCCGACCTTTTTGCTGTCTTCAACAACTATCGAACTGTCCGGACAATACGCCCAGCACATCATGCAGTTCACGCATTTATCATAATCGGTCAAAGGAGCGTAGGTGCGCCATGATCCGGTATTAAGTTGAGAAGTCGAACCTGCTTCAGTGGCGGTTCCCATCATCATTTCATCTTTTTTCATCAGTTTACTCATTCGCTTTTCACCTCCTCGCAAGCTCTTTTTACCGCCTTGATATTTCCTTGCAACATACCTTCGCTGAGCTTAGCGCCAAATTTTTTATGAATATTTTTTTCGATCTGCTCGACCTCAGCAGCGCCGGTAACGGAAAGAAGAGCGCCTATCATAACCGTATTGGGGATAGGACGCCCGATTTCTTCCAAAGCGATACCTGTTGCATCAATCGTATAGATAGACCTTCCTTCAAGACCTAACTCTTCTCTTATCTCAGCCGCCGAGCGTTTGGTATTCACCAGCAGGATACCGTCGTCGAGGAGCCCTTCTTCAACATTTTCACTGTTCAGCAATGTCTCATCCAGGACAACGATAACATTAGGGAAGTAAATCGCATCATGAACCCGGATAGGTTCATCGCTTATTCGGGTATAAGCTTTAATTGGAGCACCTTCACGTTCGGCGCCGTATTCCGGTGCGGCCTGGGCGTTTTTCCCTGCTGAAACGGCGACTTCCGCCACCATTCCTGCCGCAGTTTTGGCGCCCTGCCCGCCTCTTCCGTGCCATCTGATCTGTATTGCATTATCAACAACCATATTACACACTCTCCATCAGTAGATTAACAAATTGCTGCACTAAAAACAGTCGTTATTCTCTCAAATTACAACATTACTGTCAAACCAAAAGTTCGGGATAAAAAACACTATTTTATTTAAGAATGGAAAATGACAAACGATAAAGGAATTTAACCGTCCTGATTTTTTGCACTCTCCTCATCTTCACGCAAATCCTCTATCTCTGCTTCAAGAGCCTCAATTTCCTCTTTTAATTCTTTGTTTTCTGCATTAAATTCTTCGAGTTTATCTTGCATCTCTGTTCTTTCTTTTAACAGTTCAGCGGCCGTTTCTTCCGCTTTAGCTGCTGTATCTTTCGTTTTTTCGAGGTTTTCTTCAACCTCCTGAAGTTTCTGTTCCAACCCTTCATTCTCGGATTTGAGACCCTCAATCTTCGCTTGAGCTTTTTCCAGAGCAGCTTCCAGATCGGATTTCTCACCTTCTAAAGCTTCGACAGCTTCATTGGCTTCTTCGAGCTTCTGTTCAAGCTCCAATTTTTCCTTCGCGATATTTTCTTTTTCCTGCAGTTCTTTTTCCGTTTGGGCCAGTTTTTCTTTCACAGTATTCAATTCTTCTCTGGCCTCTTCCTCAGCCTGTTCTGCAGCCACCCGATATGAATTTTCCCTCATCAAATCCTGCTCTGAAACGGTAGCACACCCTGTCAGGCCAAAAAAAACAACACCCAACACACACATCATTTTTCCCGTATTGTTCATAACCTTAACTCCCCAAAAAGTTAAAAAATGCTTAAATCCGGCTCCATATTTTGTAACATCCGTCCATAATTTCCCATTAAGAATATTATGATATACTACAAGCAAGAAATATGCAAATAACATAAAAAAAATGCTAATCTTTCCCTTTTCTTTCAGAGTTTTGGCTGTGATTTCGCCGATTTTTTGAAATAAGTGAACGGTTATTTCTGGAAATCACTTTCAAAAGTCTTATATAATAGAGAAGCTTATCGGCAAAGGGAGGTAATTATTCGTAAATATTCAGGGAATGACGTTGATTTCGGCATTAACTCCTCAGTGAACCCCGTAACATCACCACCG
>JAGYMJ010000311.1 GCA_018400625.1 Planctomycetota bacterium | reverse complement strand
GAAATCATAAGCGCGGTTCCATACCGCTTATTGGCCCCTTCCAGACGGGATGCAAGATTAACAGTATCACCAATTACCGTATAGTCCAGCACCTTTCTGGAACCTATGTTCCCGCCATGGATGCCTGGATTTCAACGACCTTGCAGGGAGCTGATTTACATTTTTTGGTAAATTTATTGACAAAAAGCAAGTTTCTATTTTATCTTACATAATATTCAATTTTACGATTTTTATATCTTTTTGGGCTGCATCAATGACGATGGTTGAATGAAAAAGCGATTAGACTTTACCACAACCGCATTACACATAAGGGGAGATGACAGATGACAGGTAAAACAGCTATCCCGACGACCTCTGCACCGCATGTTCCTACTTCATTGCACATGCGCAAATTCAATTTAAATCTTCCCTCCGACTACTACAAGCGTTTGGGCAATGCACAGAATCGGCCTTTAGGGCTGACGCGGGGACCGTTGGGAGCGAAGCTTCCAGCCGCCGAACCAAAGTCTAAGCCCATCTCGGAAAGCGCACTTAAGTCGATGTTAAAGAAGGTGTTATCGTTAAAAACGAAGATAGAGATCAAGCGCGGTGGCGGAAAGGTGCAGATCGGTCTCAGCGGCGTTACCTCCGAAATCATGGTCCCGGCCCCCAAATCTTCCAAAGAACGGACGACCCTGGGGGTGAAGGTTGGGTACGGCGGCACATTCGAGGCGTACAAGGCTCGTGTTTTCGAACTTGAACCTGGTTTGCTTCTCAAGGAAAAAATATCAACGGCATCGGGCCAGCCCTTTCGGTTGGAATATAGTCATAAGCAACTTGCCATCGCCCTGACCTTCAAGTCCAATGACAAAAAAGGCATGTCCTTCGACCGATGGGAGTTTTCCATCTCATGGGGAAATGTTGGCCCCGACTTACAGGGTCTGGGGGAGATCCTGAAAAAAGGCGAAGCGTCTGCGCGAAGCGTCCTGGGTGCACTGCAGTTGCTGGATAGCCTTGATGATGTGAAAAGGGTAACCAACGCCGTAAAGCCCCATGTCGAACCGATTCAAAAGAGTGTTAAAAGCGTCGCTTCGATCATGAAAACCCAGCAAGGAATTAATGTCAGCTTTAAAATCGAAGGTCCATGCCAGAAGGTTAGGATTCCCATGGGCGCATCACTTGAAGACCGCACCAAATCAGGCGTCAAGGGAATGATATACCTGACGGTTCGGTTCTGATCAGCAATCCCGGCCGCTTTCTTCGCGTATCAGGCCCCGGTGATCATTAAAACGCTAACCCGTAATATCCAAGCAATCCAGCACCCACCAGTAAAAAGACGACACCCAGCCTTTTTCGGACCCTGACCTCAATTCGGGAGGCATCATCGCATTGGCGATCATTTCGGCGTGACGCCGCCAGGTGATAGACTGCCAGCAGGATAAAAATGCAGGCAATGGCGGGAATTATAAGTTGAACCTTCATCCGTCCACAGCTTCACGATCCTGCCGTCAGCAAACGCTGCTGCCGATACCCCGGAGCCCGCACCTCAAACAAAGGCCGGCCTGGGTTCAGGAGCGTAAGTTCCATGGCGGCCGCCATGCGCGGCCGCTGAAAACCGTTGATGAGAACATGCATGCAGTTTTCCGATGATATGGCATGGCCCGCCAGATAACGATTACCGCTTTGAAACGATTTTTGATTGGCATGCCACCAGGCGCCGAGCAGTTCGGGATCAGGCCAGGGTAAATCTTCATCCGGATCCATCTCAACATCCTCGTCTTCAGGGTCTTCCGTCGGCCCGGCCTGGAAATCTTCAGGGACATCGGTTTCAAGATCTTCGTAGGCAATATCCACGCCGGTGATCATGGAGAACGCTTCTCCAGCCGGCCGGGCCAGCTCGGGTACCTGCATCATCTCAATGAGCCGGGGAATGGCCTGGGGATCCCCCAAGGCGCCATAACCCTTAATGGCCAGTCGAATGGACAACGAATGCCGGCCAAGCTCATTGAGCCATTGCACGGCATGACCATGATCCATTTTTCGAACGGCCAGCTCACATGCCCTCTGGTCGTAAACAGATTGGGCCTCCACAATACGTTTCAATCGATCTATTCCTGCGTTGTTGCCCAACAATACTGCCGACCATGCAGCGTAAAACCGGCATTTTTCGTCTTTGTCCTTAAAATAATCAAGCACCGTCCCCAAAAGATCAATACGTCCCAATTCACCTGCCGCCTTCAGGGACCTCGACCGAACACGGGAATCGGCGTCGGAAATATAGGTTGCCAGAGCCGGCCCGATATCCTGTCGATGAATGGCATGGGCACCCAGGGCCATGCGTTTTATATATACCAAATCCGCATCCAAAAGTTTATTGGCCGGTCCGACCACCTGGTGAAACTCGATCCACCCAAGGGCTGAGCACAGTGCCCGCTGTAGTTCGACGTCTTCCTCCACCGCAGCAAGCAGGGCATCCATACGTTCTGGGGCCTGGGATTCAAAGGCCAGCACGCCGGCAGTAAAGATTTCTCCCGGCTCTCCAATTTCCATGGCTTCCCGACAAATGTCCCAGCCAGCATCCCCGGCAATCCGCAAACCGTCGATGTTGGCTTCGATGCGGTCGTCCAGATGGGCAAGATCAGCAAGGCTATAGTGCGGTTCTGCCACGGCGCTGTCGCGCAGCAGCCAGTTAAAAGCTGCTTCTTCGGCGTGTTGTTCTATAATTGTGGTAATGATTGGCATTGAAATTGACATATGGGTTCTATATTACCCTCCCCTTATAGAGATCACAAGTATTTTATTCCTCCAATTTCTATTGGATAACTTATAGGGATTGTTGGACAGTGCCCGTCCTTTCAAGAATAGCTTTTCTATCGAATACGTACCCACCTCTTTCCGTCAAAAGACATAATGTCGTATTCGCCAATTGACCACATGATTTCTTTCGTCGCACTCAATTGGTAACAACTGTTCGGCGAGTCATTACCGAAGTCCACTGGTTCTAGTTGTTTCCCATCCAGTTTGAAAACATTATGAAGTGTCGAAACGTAGACTCCCTTTTTAAACCACTCGATGTCCCATATATCGTTCTTCGTTGCCTCATGGTCAATTATTCTCCATTGATCATTCCTGCCACACAACATGATACCATCATGTCCTGTTATGTATACATTTCCATCACCAGCACATTTCACGCAAGTGAGATTCACGTTTGTTGGCAATTCACGCTTGGTCCATTTGTTTCCATCAAAAGTCCAACATTCTCCGTTACGCCCGACAGAATAAATGTCGTGAGATTCAAAACCATGAATCGCCTGTATGTTAAAGCTATCCGGTAGACCATCGTCAATTCGAGTCCACATTTTTAGATCGTCGAGACGGTAAACCATACCCCTCAATCCAACTGCGTAAGCTTTCCCTTCTATGTCGGACAATGAACGGATACCACCAAACCTTGACTTTTCAGTCTCAGGTTGGCTATTTACAAAAATATCTCCAGCAAGTGAGCCTCCCTTATAATGCACGCCGTATTCGCCCGCAGGTGATACAAAAATCAAAGCTGGTTCTGGCAAAGATATGAGGCAGATACTATGAGCATCAAAATTGGCTGAACTCTCCACAAAGTTTCCTGCATCCCATTTAAAAACATATGCATGAGGATCATTTTCCTCTTCTCTCTTTAGGTCACAGGCCAAAATGTTGCCAGTATTTGGACCACGAACTACTGCTGATCGAATAGTTAAATGATTAAGAGGATGCTTTTTCATTCTTTTCTCCTATTTCTCTTTAGAAAGTTGAAGTCCCTGCATTTGGAGGTTTTGTAACTCTTCCAGCTGTTGTTGGCCTAATTTTATCCGTTGGCTTTATATCCATATTCGCATGACCCATGCGGACTTGAGCCTCGATACAGTCCTGATCGCATTTAGTCACTTCGGAAACCGCCTGAGAGCCGACACTTTCCGCTTCCGAAACTTCCCACTTTGCATCGCCGGATATAGTCTTGCCTGTAACATTTGATTTTACTGAAGCATGATTCACTGTTAGATTGTTTGTTTCCTCATGGATATCACCATGTTTTCCAGTTGAATGGCTAGTACCATCTTCACAAATGCATGGTGCCTTGTTTGGAACGTATGTCCCTTTCGACTTAAGTTCTATTGGAGACCTGCCCTTACCTTTCTCTTTGAATTGCGACTTTGGTACAACGTGATGAGGCGTCATCTGCTTTTGATTCTTACTGCAACATTTATTAGGGCTATAGGGAACAAGCATACATTTACGGGCTTCACAGCAATCATCAGAGTAGTCTTCATCTGGTGGGTCGGCACAGTTATCGTTCACTTTTTTAGCGTCTCCAGATTTATTGCATGAATGGGAGGCGGTATCTAATGTTTGAGAATCTAAAAATGGCCACGGCGGCGTATTTGTTGTCGGAGATGCATGATTGTGCGTTGTCATATCCAAATGTCTAACAACATTCTGCCCTTCAAACTTCACATCCATCGACCAGGAAACAAAGTATACTTTGCCACGATTTACACTGGTAACAACCCCTTTTTTTGCTGCGCTACCGGCTTCATCTCCCATACTTTTTTTAAAATAAGACTTATTTTTCAGCATCACCTCTTTACCAGAGATCTTGACTTTTTTACTACCGGAAGTCATGTCCTTGGCCATCCCCGTATTGGGATAAGGAACCGGAATACCAGGGGGGGTTGCCGGGTTTTCAGGCGGAGTCATGCAAACATCGGGAAAGGCGCATATGGACTTGCCATCGGCCTTTTTACATGAGACCTCCCGTCCGTTGGCAAACACATCATTGGCCATCATCCGCCTCCATTGTCTTTACTTGTTAAAATTATAGCTGCCCGATCGCCATTGTCGTTGCTGAAATGACAGAGCACATGCTTTCCCCTGGCGTATCCTTTCCTGGCAGCAGCCTCGGCCACTCCTATGACAAAGGGAACCGTGGCAGCACCCACTTCGCCAATGGATTCGGCCGGATGCCAGATGTCTATTTCTCCCTTATGATCTCTAAGGGTGCGGGTCACCGCCAGATCCCCCTCTTTGAATTTGTATTGCTCCCCATTGGCGTCGGTGATGCGATAGTTCATATCCTGCATGGATAAACCGGATGTTGAAAAAGCGCCTTTAAAGGCCTGCACCATGCCATCGGCACGCAGTGGGTCTTCGGAATCAATGGTGGCAGTTTCCTTTCCAAATCCGATCCCTTTGATGGTAAATTCCTGTTGACGATACTTGCCGCCATCTCCAACAAGAACTGCCGCACCACCTTCACCTGGAATAAAACCATTGGAGTTTTTGCTGGTAAGGAGCCTGTCTTTTTCTTCATAGCCCGTCAAAGTACCTGCCGTCAGGAATGTATCCACACCGGCAATCAGGCAGTAAGGGTGGCGGTTATTTATAATAAGCCTAAAGGCTTGTTTTACAGCCTGAGCCCCTCCTACACATCCATTTGAAAAAATAGCCGAATTCCCATCAAAAATAAACCCTGATGCCTTTCCAATGTCATTGAATAATGAGTCATCCAATCCATCCAATCTGCCGGGCCGGTCATTTTCCGGTAAACACAAAAGCAGCGGAATGCGGTGTGTTTCCGTTGGATCTAAGTCGGAAAGACACTCTCGAATCGATGGTTCAATAAGGTGCAGTAACTTGGATTTGCCGCGCCAGGGTTTTTCCAGCGGCACCTGACTGCCCATGATCCACTCACCACCGGCATCCATGAAGCGTGTTTCCTGAACGTTGTCCATGCCGCATCGAATGGCAGCGCACGTCGCCGGTGCACTCAATCCCACAGCACTCATCATACCTGATTTTATGATAGCTAAGGTCTGAGCACTCATTCCATCGTCTCTTCCGCTTTGCGGCGGTTTACAAGGATTAATTCATTTAGACTCCGGTAATAGGTTTTTCCCGCCTCCCGTGCACGCCACCACCCCTTTGGCATTTCCCCGGTCAGTACCTCTATCACCTCGAACATGTTTTTTTTCAAAGGTAAGCTGGCGCGCCAGGTAATCATGAAGCGGCCGGCGTCCGGCTCCAGAACCAAAGTATCCCCAACAGCGATGGTTCGGTGAGGTTCGCCTTTCTTTAAAAAAAACACCACGGGGACTTCTACTCTCGGGATTGCAAATCGTATTTGGCCCTGGGATGTCAGATTGCTCAACAAGACAGATTCTCCTCCTTGAAGATATCCGATTTGTTGATCCGCCGGAGCGGACTGGAAATAAGCATCCTCAAAATCAGGCGGAAGAAAAGGAAACACATTGTCGATCCAGTTCTGATTGTAAGTTCCAGCAAGTTTATAACGGGGTTCCCAACCGCGCCCCACCGGCCCCAATGCCATGGGACGATAATTGCCCGTGGGACTTTTGATGGGGTTGCCGATCTCTTCAGTGTTCGGCAATGGTTTGCCATGAATGAATTCTGCTTTCTGATTGACATGAAAACCAACCCCGATGGGATTAATCATAAACGCCTTATGTTTTGATGGTTTCTCATGGGTATGATCGCTCCCGCCAAAGGCAGCATCATAGGATATGGGCATCACCGTGAAAGGTGCCGGGCCGGAAATACTGGTGAAGCCAAGTCGTTTGTGCCAAAATCTATTACCGATGACATGAAAAGATTTTTTCATCGGCCCGACTGAAAGGGACACACGAACCTTTTTTGCCGGAATACCGTCGGGCGCGTATGCACTGCCGTTAAAAATGACATCACATTGCGGTTTGTGCCTGGCGTAATCGCTTTCATAAATGGGAGCAGACAGGCCGGGCTCTCCGGTGTATTCATCTGCTTCTATCAGGGGAACTTGTTCATCAGCCAGTTCAGGACTACCACCGTTACTTGGAATCTTGAAGGTCCCCTTTACGGCAACTACAATCGACTCGCGGCCATCGGGCTGCATCCCCATGGTATAGCCGGCTTGCATGTTTGTGGCATTCAAAAGATTCATAAATTCCTCAACGGCAGCAGAATTTAGTTGATCTGCACGGAACCTCCCTTTATACGGTTGACGCCCGATGACCGGTTCAAAAGATAGGCTCCCCGAATCAGGATCTTACCGGCCCGGGTGAGGGTGAGGCTTGATTTCCCGCAACGCAGCACAATTTCTTTTTTGGCATCAAAGGTAATGGTTTCCCCGTCAATCTTTACGGCATCCAGGTTGTTCCGATCCATGGCCGCGACGGATGCAGCTGGTTCAATCCGGTCGCAAATCACATCAATGATCACCGGCCGGTGTATATCATTTTCTTCAAAAGCGATCAGGACCGGCACCTCACTGTCATCTAAACGCCGGGTGACGCTGTCAGCCGCTGCTGCTGTGATTCGGGCCTGTAGAGGTCCCTTTCGGTTGCCGGAGAAATCGACAAACACGGCCCCCTCTTGATCAATCTTTACTATTTTGCCGGTCTGAACGCCTTCAATCTCCTGCGTTGTTGGAATTTGACTGATTTTCTCAACCGCTAATACATTCATATTAGTTCTCCAGGATTTTCTTGGCCTTCATGACAATGTTGCCAGAGCCTTTGGTATTAATATTCTTGCCCTTGATGGTGATATCTCCGTTTTTCTTCAGAGTGATGGATGCCTTGCCCACCTTAATGGTTAATTGATCCTTGATATCGATAACGCCCTTTTTCATACCGGACACGGAAAAGTCATCTCCGGCGGTCAAACTCATTTTTTTCCCGGATGTGACGGAAATATCCTTACCCGCGCTTTCGGATATGTTTTTTCCGGCGTCTACCGATTTGTCACCACCGACATTTTCACTGCTGTTGGCGCCCACATTGACCGATTTTACGGCCCCGATCTCCTCGGCTTTGGCAGCCCCAATGGTTTCGTTCATGGCCGCGCCCACGGTTACCTGGTAGGTAGCACCGATGGTCAATGCTTTGGCGATGGCGACGGTGTCGGTCTGGTTGGCGCCGACACTAAGACTTTTATTGGCGCCAATGGTCTCGGTTTTATTCGCACCAACCGTTTCACCGTGATTTGTTCCGACGGTGATGGTTTTATTGTTTCCAATGCTCTCTTTCTGGTCCACGCACACTGTCTTGGTTCGGTTGTTGCCCACGGACATGGTTTCGTCATGGCCGATGGTCTGATTTTTGTCGTTTTCTATGGCAATGGTCCAGTCCTTTTGGCCATGCACATAGATCTCTTCGCTGTCCTTTTTATCTTCAAAGCGAATTTCATTGGATCCGCCGCCGCCTATGGTAGTATTCGACTTCAGGGTACTTTTCGTTTTCTCCGCAGGCAAATCATAGGGAG
Organism: Planctomycetota bacterium; assembly: GCA_018400625.1. Classification (GTDB taxonomy): domain Bacteria; phylum Planctomycetota; class Brocadiia; order SM23-32; family SM23-32; genus PUMZ01. The sequence continues at coordinate 1,561 of JAGYMJ010000311.1, read as the reverse complement.
GCATGTTGTTTGCGTGATATACTGTGCCGACGATGATCGGCTGATCCGGATCGCCTTCGAGAAAATCGACAATCACTTCCTGGCCGATGCGGGGAATGTAGAGACCGCCCCATCGGTTCCCGGCCCAGGTTTGACGTACACGTATCCAGCAAGAACTGTTCTCATCATGTTTTCCTTGCCTATCCCAATGAAACTGCACCTTGACCTGGCCGTATTTGTTCGTATGAATCTCTTCACCAGAGGGACCGGAAACCACAGCTGTTTGAGTCCCTTGAATCACCGGTTTGGGCGTTTTGCGCTCCTGCCGGTACTGGACGGAACTGGGGATCACGGTAAAAAAACAGGCGCACAGCTCATCTTGGCCCCCTGAGGTCTCATAGTCCTGGGCAGCGGTTTGATAATCGGTGGACAGAATCAGATACTCCCTGTTCTGGTCCTTTCTCGTATGCTTGGACATTTTGAACTTATACCCCGAACAAAGCCCACGAGAATCCGACTGGCCTGTGCACACTTCATGGGCGTAAGCCAATTCCTCCATACGGACCTTGGCATATTTGTCGCCATCGGGTTTTTCCGGATATTCACCTGGATAATCGTATATTTCATAATCGGCCCTGGCGTGTTTCTTCTGATCTTCTTCAATGCTCATCAGGGAAGTACTAGGTTTTTCAAAGTTGTAATCTGTATGAGCGAATTTTCCCGTCAAGACCTGTTTTACCATTGTCCAGTCACTGATACGCTCTTGAAGCGCCGAGTGTCTGGTATCGGGCGTATATTTGATTTCATTGTAATTGCCATATGGGTCATGCTTGCTCAAGGAGTCGCAAAGCACAATGGTGCATTTACCCTTTTGGTGTGAGAAATAATAGTAGATACCTTCCTGCTCCATCAGGCGGCTGACAAAGTTGAAATGCGTTTCTCGGTACTGCACGCAGTAGGACCATGTACGATAACCGGGAGAAAGTCGATCCTCAATATCGCTGAAACCAAGATCATTAAACACCTGCTTGACGATGTCCGGCACTGTTTTTTCTTGAAAAATACGGCAATCAGATGTCAATGTTAAAAACCACAGCCAGGGCACAATGGTGGCCTCATATTGCGCAAACTGCCTGCTGGTTGAAACGCCCTGTTCAAAACGATTTATAAATCCGTTCCAATAGCGCTTGCCGCCTCCCGGAAGTTCCATACTGATGGTGACATTTTGACCGATGATGTCGTCAAATTTGATCTCATAATCCTCGCTCAACAGGTCGAGATCAAACTTGAAAATGCTGCTGATCTCTTCATGGGCGGAAAATCTTTGCAATAGCAATACATCATCGCCCAATGGCGTATCTATGGCGATATGTCGGGTTGTCTGAGTTGGTTTTGTCATGATACCGCTTTTTAAGTTATCGTAATCTTAAACAGCGGGAGCCATGATCAAGGCCCCCGCCAATCAAAAAGTTATTGGGTTTCCTAAGCCTCGCCTTCTTCCACCTTCCAGATGTACTCAATGTTGTCCTAATCCTATAGGAACTTGCTTTTCTTGATACAGACTATACCAAATTATAAATCA
>JAGYMJ010000310.1 GCA_018400625.1 Planctomycetota bacterium | reverse complement strand
AGCTGAGAATCATCATTCCACCGGCACAGGGCACGGTGGTGATGTTACGTGGTTCATTGAGGACTTACGTGCGTCGTTTCCTCCCCACCGTGGTTCACTGAGGACTTACTGATTAACAGAACAATATTATATAAGATAAAACCTTTTATTACAAACTATTTGGGTTTATTGAGGATTTATTAATAAATCCTCGCTATGTATTTTGAAGTTTTGCTTTCCGCAGCGCATTTGTTTCGACGCCCTTAACCTGAGAGTTATCGCTCACGATATTTTTTCAAACTCATCTTCAGAAAGGATTGTGATGCCAAGATTTTGGGCTTTGTCGAACTTGCTTCCGGGGTTTTCTCCCGCTACCACGTAATCGGTATTGCTGCTGACGCTGGAAGTGACCCTTCCGCCGAGCTTTTTTATCCTCTCAGAGGCTTCCTTGCGGGTGGAGTTCTTGAGAGAACCGGTGAGAACGAAGGTTTTCCCATTTAATTGTCTTTCTCCCGATTCTTTAACCGTTTCAGAACTCATCTTTACACCGGCGTCTTTCAATTTTCTGATCAATTCACGGGTCGTTTCACGTGCGAAAAACTTGCGAATACTTTCAGCGACTGTTGGGCCTATCTCGTCTATCTGCTCCAGGGATTCTTTGCTTGCCGAGATAACACCGTCTATCGAATTGAAATTAGCGGCCAGTACTTCGGCGACATGCGCACCGACATTGGGTATGCCGAGCGCAAAAAGCAGGTGGGGGAGTCCTCGCGCTTTGCTTTCTTCAATAGCCTTGATCAGGTTTTGGGCGGATTTTTCTTCCAGACGTTCCAATTCAACCAGAGATTCTTTTTCAAGTCCATACAGGTCGGCACAATCTGAGATCAAACCGGCGTTGATAAGCTGTTCTATAATCGCCGGTCCGAGCCCCTCGATGTCCATCGCGCCGCGGCTGCCGAAATGCTCTATCCGTTCTTTAACTTGAGCTGGGCACGCAGGATTTATACAGCGGATATAAACGCCGTCCGGCACCTTTTCCACCCTTTCACCGCAGGAGGGGCAATGTTGTGGGGTGGGGAGTTTCTTTTCGCTGCCTGTGCGCATGTCTTTCCGGGCTTTAACGACCTGCGGGATAATTTCTCCCGCTTTTTCAACGTAAACGCGGTCGCCAATCCGGATGTCCTTCCGGTTCAGTTCCTCAAAATTATGCAGGCTGGCCCTTGTTACTACCGTACCGGCAATATGCACCGGTTTAAGATGCGCTACAGGGGTCAGTTGCCCGCTTTTGCCGACCTGAATACATATGTCTTTTATCTCGCTGGTTGCCTGTTCGGCGCCGAATTTATACGCGATCATATACCGCGGCACCTTCGTTGTGTGTCCGAGCACTTCCCTTTGACGTCGGCTGTCAACTTTCACGACAATTCCATCGACCGCATAATTCAGGCTGTTTTTTTGGGCCTCCCAAGGGTCGATTTTTGAGGTCGCCTCCTCGACAGTTTGACATGTATTGGTCAGGGGGTTAACCGGGAGCCCGAGTTTGTTAAGCAAAGCAAGCGTTTTTTCATGCGAATCGGGCAGGTCTATTCCCTCATGGATTCCGACTTCATAAGTGAAAATATAGAGCGATCTGCCGGCGGTAATATTTGGATCGAGTAATTTTAATGTTCCTGCGGTCGCATTTCTGGGATTAGCAAAAGGCTGAAGGTCA